>JAGANE010000289.1 GCA_017624395.1 Clostridia bacterium | reverse complement strand
TGGTCTGACCGGTGTCTTCGTCGGTGTAGGTCTTGAAAGTGGGATCCTCTTCTGCCAGCTTACTGAGGTGCGCGGGCAAAGAGCCAAAGACACTTGATGTTTGGCAAGAAAATTACAAAATGGCAACGGTGCTTTCCCACACCGAGGGGGAGGAGGTCTGTGAGATCGTTGGAGACCTGACCGATGCTTACGTTCACACCTGTCAAAGAGTGATCCGAAAAATGCGATGGGAGCCCAATTGCGGCAATTACGGCAGGCTCACAGTGCATGATACGGTAGAAAGCCGATCAAAGGATTTTGTCAAGGCTTTTCATCTGCATTGTCAAAGTCAGCCGTTCCTGCGGGACGGTGCGGTGATCATTGAGAGCGGCACGCATCAGCTTGTATGCAATATTCTTTCTCCCAAAAATGCAAAAATTGAGCTGATTGGCGGAGAGGGACGACAGTTTGAGGTAGACGGTGTAAATTACGATACTCCCGATAAGGAGCATACCGAGGCGGGGTGGGGACAGATTGTGATTACCGACCAAGGAGACGATACTCATACGGAATTTTTAGTAGAGCTTGAAATTGTAAAAAAGGAGAACACATGAAACATCACGTCAAAGCATATTGGAAATTGATATTGCTCATGCTGGCACTGTGTCAGCTGATATTCTGCTTTTCTGCCTGCGAAAAGGAACCGCAGGAGCCCGAGGTGCCCGTGTTTGAGCTGACACGGGATCAGCTTTCGACATATACCATCGTCACGCCATATAAGGCGGATGCGGCAACCACTGCGGCGGCAACCACACTTCAGGGACTGATCGAAAAAGCGGTTGGAGTAAAGCCGGAGATCAAAAAGGAGCCTCCCGCAGCGGTGGATTTTACGCCAAGCGAATACGAGATCCTTTTGGGATTGGTAGATCGCGAGGAGGTGCGGGATTACTACGCTACAGTCAAAAAGAACGATTCGGGCTATGCATTGGTTGGTAAAAAGCTGTTGATCGTGGGCTACACGGGCGGCGCGGTGAGCAAATCGGTGACACACTTTAAAATGAAGGTGTTGGAAAAGCTCGAAGACACGGGTGTCCTATTAAAGTCGGGTGATGCCGACATCGTGTCGGGGACTTATTCTTATCAAACGCTTTCCATCAACGGTGTGGATATTACCAAATATCAATTGATCTATCCCCAAATGGGGAACAAGGGAGAGGCAGAGATCGCCGCATATCTGCAGAGCTGGCTCGAGGATCAAACGGGATACGTCATTGCTTGTGCAGACGATTCCTCGGAGGCGGGTGAATATGAGATCTTGATCGGAGACGTTTCCAGAGTTCCCGACGCCATGAAAAATCAGCGCGCCGCCGACGGCTTTGGTGACAAAAAGATCTATCTTGGTACCGATGGCAAAACGCTGTGGCTTTCGGGCAACGATCGCATCAGCTTATACCGCACTTATACAACGTTGCTCGATTCTGTAAAGGTCTCGGACAAAACACTCGCGCTTGATTTTTCTGCCTCGGTCTGTCATAATCTTTCTTCGTTCAAGCTTTCGGTGATGAACTATAACGTTTATTACGATCTTTCCTCAAATCAGCGAAATCCCGACGACGTGATCGTAAGTATTCGGCAAAAATCTCCTGATCTCTTTGGATTAAACGAGGCGGGCAAGGATTGGATTGATAAGATCAACGGGATCCTTGGAGCCGAGTACGGCGCGGCAACGGGAAAGGCTCTTGACAATGCCTCGGATGCATCGTATAATCCCATCTACTATAAAAAGAGCAAGTTTGATCTGGTGGAATCAGACACCAAGTGGCTTTCCGATACTCCCGATCGCATGTCAAAATTTACGGATGCCAAGCACTATAAGGGTCTTACCTACGCCATTTTAAGAGATAAGATTACGGGTACGGAATTTATGTATATCAACGTGCATCTGGACGGCAGTAATGACGGTGCTGCACACAACGCGCTCAAGGATGTTCGTAAAAGGCAGGCAGAGGTACTCAAGACCTTTATGGAAGGCTACCATTCAATGCCTATCATCACGGGCGGAGATTTTAACGAGGGACCGAGCAGCGGTGTGATTGCAGGAATGTCTCAGGGGGGAAGATCACGTTACTGCGCCAATATTGCTGAGCAGAAAACCCTCCAGGGCACCACAAACGTCACCGCGGATTTTACTTCCTTGGAGTCACATACGCTGGATTATATTTTTGTAACGTCGGATTCGATCTCCGTGCAAAAATATGAGGAATGGGCTAACAAGATCAACGGCAAATATCCCTCCGATCACATTCCCGTGTATGCGGAGATCAGCATTTACTATTAAATAATAACAAGTAGAACGGAAAGAGTTTCTTTATGAGGATATTATTTACAGGAGACAGTATTACCGATGCCAATCGTGACAAACGAAATTATCACGATTTGGGAGACGGTTACGCAAGGTACACTGCAGAGCTGTTGCAAAGGGAATTGCCGAAAACAGTGTTTGAATTTATCAATACGGGAATCAGTGCCAATCGTACGGGACAGTTGTTTGACCGTATCTATTATGATGCGGTCATGTTGGAGCCTGATTTGGTCGTGCTTCTCATCGGTATTAACGATCTGGGAAGACGTTACAAGAGCGGTAGCTCACATATCGAAACCTCGGACGAGCAAATTGAACTGAATTACCGTTCTATTTTGGAGCAGCTTCGCAAATATACAAATGCAAAGATCGTGATGATGGCACCGTTTATTTTGGATGCGGAGATCAACAAGCTTTTTCCGCTTGACACTCCGTCGGGGGAGCATATGAGAAGAGATTTGCAACGGATCGCCCCAATCATCAAAGCACTTTCAAAACAATACGCGGATGCATTTATTCCTTTGGACGAATTGTTTGAACGTGCAATGAAAAAGCAACCGACATCGTTGTATTTTTCCGCTGACGGTATTCATCCAAATGCAAGAGGAGCTGAGCTTATCGGCAACGCTTGTGCCGAGACGATTAAAAATTTGATTTCATAATTATTTTGAGAAAAGGATACTGCAATGAAGATTTTAGTTGAAGGACACAGAGGGTATTGTGCCAAATACCCCGAAAATACACTGATTTCCTATGAGGCGGCAATTGATCTTGGTGTGGATTGCTTTGAGTTTGACGTCTGGCTTTCCAAGGACAAGGTTCCGATTCTGATGCATGACGGCAACGCAAGACGCACCTGCGGAGTTTACAAAAATCTGAGAGATATGACGCTGGAGGAGATCAAAACTCTGGAGGCGGCGTATACCGAAAAATTTGGTGACGAGTTTGTTGGAAAGGGGATTGAGGTTCCAACGCTTGAGGAGCTTTGTAAGCTGGTCAGCACCAAGCGTCCCCATATGCCACTTGGTGTTGAGATCAAGGAATATACCGAGGAAACGGTGGATATTACCGTAGAAATGCTCAAATCCTACGGACTGTTTGACAATGCGTGGTTCTATGCCTTTGATGCACCTACCATAAAATATCTGAAAACAAAGTACAACGCAAGAACCATGGGCTATCCCGATTTTCAGATGAAGCGCTTTGATCCTTCAGAGGGCTACCGCTATTATGACGAGATCGGTCTTAGTATGCGCATTGTAAACTCCGAGGTGTTTCCCATCTTTGCAGCAAAGGGACTTCCCATGCATATGTACTGTGCGGACACCGAGGAGGAGGTAAGGATCTGTATCGAAAAGGGCGCATCCCTGATCACGGCAAATGATCCCGTTCCGTTGATGCGCGTTGTGAAAGAGGATTGAAATGACGGCTACAAGGTTAAATATGAGATTTCCCGGAGAGTGTGTCAAGGCAGTTACACTCAGCTACGACGATCAATCCGAGCAGGACATCCGATTGATTGAAATTCTCAATAAAAATGCAATGAAGGCGACCTTTAATATCAGCACGGGGTTGTATTCTTACGATGGAAAGGAGTTTTCACCGGGGAGTGTCTGCCGACGTATGACGCGAACCAAAGCGATTGAGGTTTACAAAAACAGCGGACACGAGGTAGCTGTACACGGTTATTCTCATCCGTTCCTTACGCAAATGCCGTCCTCAGCGGTCACGCGCGAGGTGTTTTTGGACAGACTCAATCTGGAGTCGGATTTTGAAACCGACGTGCGCGGCATGGCGTATCCCTTTGGGGATTACTCATGGAGCGAGGAGGTTGCAAATAGCCTGCGGGCTACGGGCATCGTTTATTCCCGAATGACCTCTCCTACCCAAAAATTCCGACTTCCCAACGATTGGCTGAGGTGGAATCCGACGTGTAAGCATACCGATGCGGCACTGATGGAGCTTGCCAAAAAATTTTTAAACGATACCCAAAATAAAGAGCCCATGCTGTTTTATCTATGGGGGCATAGCTTTGAATTTGAAGCCGATCAAAATTGGCACGTGATAGAAGAATTTTGCCAATATATGGGGAACAGAGAGGATGTTTGGTATGCAACCAATATTGAAATTTACAATTATGTGCAGGCATATCAAAGATTGATTTGGACGGCGGATATGAAAAGAGTATATAATCCGTCTGTCATTCCCGTTTCGTTTCAGTATCATCTTTTGGAGGAGCGCGGTGAAACGAAGCAGACCTATACGGTGGGAGCAGGAGAGACGCTTTATCTTTGATGGGATCATTCCCAAAAGAACGCTTTTGCAACTGCAACGCAGGAAAACACCTCATTTACACTGTTTTGAAATGAGGTGCTTTTCTTTTTTTAAAAGAAAAATCCAAAAAAGCAGTTGACGAGTCGGCGCGTCTATGATATACTATCATCAAAGCTTTTGTAAAACGGAGGTGCTATCCATGAGGCTGTTATGTAAAGCCCTTGTCAAATTTATTGTGGGACTGATCCTTGTCGGGGTTTTGTTGTTTCTTCCCGCAGGCAGATTGGGTTACTCCAACGGCTGGCTTTTGATGGGGCTGCTGTTTATACCGATGCTGTTGCTTGGAGTTGTGATGCTTTTGAAGGCTCCCACGCTTTTGGAAAAGCGACTGAACGCCAAGGAGCGCGAGGGAGCGCAAAAGGGCGTGGTTGCGATGTCGGGCGTGCTATTTATCGCAGGCTTTGTTGTTGCGGGATTGATTTTCGCTTTGGTTGGTCGCAAATTCCCTTGTGGATTGTAACCGCAGCCTCCGTGATCCTCTTGATCTCTTACGCGCTGTATGCAGAGGTCATGCGCGAAAACGCATATCTTTCCCGAACGGTAGAAGTTCAAGAAGGGCAAAAGGTGATCGATACGGGGCTGTACGGCATTGTTCGTCACCCAATGTACGCGGTGACCGTATGGCTGTTTTTGGCAATTCCCGTGGTGTTGGGGTCGTGGTGGTCTTTCGTTTGCTTTCTTCCGTATATTGCGGTGATCGTTGTCAGGATCCGCAACGAGGAAAAGGTACTTGCGGCAGGGCTTGACGGCTATGCGGAATATCAAAAACGGGTAAAATACAGATTGCTTCCGTTGGTTTGGTAAAGCGGACGGAAAGCACGTAGGAGTTGAAATGGAATTTTACGAAAAGCTTCAGGAATTAAGAAAGCAAAGAGGGCTGACGCAGGAGGAGCTTGCCGCTGCTCTTTACGTCTCCCGAACTGCCGTTTCCAAGTGGGAGTCGGGCAGGGGGTACCCCAATATCGAGTCGCTCAAGGCACTTGCACGCTTTTTTTCGGTGACGCTTGACGAGCTATTATCCTCGGAGGAGATCTTGACCGTTGCCGAGGCGGATCAAAAAAAGACCGAAACGCATTTTCGGGATCTTGTTTTGGGGCTTTTGGATCTTTGTATGTCCTTGCTTCTGTTTTTGCCGCTGTTTGCCGCAACGCACGGGGGGGAGCTGCGGGAAGCTTCACTGTTGACACTGGACGGCGTAGCGCCGTATTTGCAAATTGCCTATTTTTCCGTTGTGGTCGGTATGATCCTTGCGGGTGTTCTGACACTCGCCCTGCAAACCTGCACGTCACCCGTTTGGATGCAGGTCAAAACAAGGCTTTCGATGATCCTCGGCGTGATTGCCGTGCTTCTCTTTGTAATCAGCCGTCAGCCCTATGCCACCGTGTTTGCGTTTTTTCTGCTTGTCATCAAGACGGTTATGCTGATCAAACGCAGATGACACCAATCGTATCACGCAGGTGACGCCTTGTTTCTTGTCTTTTTTGTCCCTTTCTGCTAAACTGTATTTGGGCAAAGCCCGAATATAGAAAAGGAAGGTACCTAAAATGAAAAAGAACACTCCCAAAAGCATTTGTCTCTCCGCCTGCCTGCTGCTCTCGTTTGCCGCATGGACGGCACTCGTCCGTTGGGTGGACGTGCAACCGATCGGACCCGACGGATCAACCGTTGGATTTGCAACGCTGAACCAATACGTCCACAATATTACGGGCGTGCATCTCTCACTTTACATCGTCACCGATTGGTTGGGGCTTGTTCCCATTGCCACAGCACTCGGATTTGCCGCGCTTGGTCTTGTACAGTGGATCAAACGAAAAAGCCTTTTGCGGGTGGATCGCAGTATTCTTGCCCTTGGCGTGTTTTATCTCGCCGTCATAGCGGCGTATGTATGCTTTGAGATCGTTGTCATCAATTACAGACCGATCTTGATCGACGGCAGACTTGAAGCCTCCTATCCATCGTCCACAACGATGCTGGTGACGTGTGTCATGCCGACGGCGGCAATGCAACTGAAGGGGCGTATCAAAAACAAGCTGTTCGGAGCTTGCGTAATCATTGCAATCACCGTTTTTATCGCATTTATGGTGCTTTGCAGACTTCTCTCTGGCGTGCATTGGATGACCGACATCATCGGCGGTGCCATTCTCAGTACGGCTCTTGTACTGATGTACAACGGTGCTTGCGGAGCAGGGGAAGAATAATACAAGGATGATCAAAATAAAAAGGGCTGACGAAAAAAACGTCAGCCTCAAAAGATAGACTTTACCTTGGAGAATAGATTTATGCTACAAAGCTTAAAACAAAATCGGGCGGCAAGCTTTATTACCGTTGCGTTTGTTTACATCATCGCCACCGCAGTTGGCGTTGTGACCTACAACGCACTTTCACTTTCGTGGTGGCTCTCGCTGCTCGTTGCCGATCTGTTTGCTACCGTTGTGACCTTTGTTTTCAGTGTCATTTTCAAAAATGCCTCGGTCTATGATCCCTATTGGAGCGTGCAACCTCCCGTGATCCTGATTGCTTTTGCCATAGGAGAGGAGCTGACGCTGTTGGGTGTCGGGTTGATCATTGCCGTCTCGTTTTGGGCAATTCGTTTGACGGCAAATTGGGCATATACCTTTGCAAATCTTTTCCATCAGGATTGGCGATACACCATGCTAAAGGAAAAAACGGGCATCTTTTATCCCGTCATCAATTTTGTCGGCATTCATACGGTACCAACGCTTGTGGTGTACGGCTGTATTCTGCCTGCCGTTTATGCGGTGATACATCATCTCTCTGCAAATATTGCAAGTGTTATATTCCTCTGCGTTTCTTTGGGCGCGGCAGTTATGCAGGGGATTGCCGATATTCAGATGCACAAATACAGAAAACAACGCGACGGGGCATTTATCCGCATCGGACTTTGGAAGTATTCCAGACACCCCAATTATCTCGGCGAGCTTTTGATGTGGTGGGGGATTGCGCTGGCGGTGATCTCTGCCGCCCCCGATGCATGGTATCTTGCAGCGGGCGCCGTTGCCAATACGGCTTTGTTCCTTGCCGTCAGTATTCCCATGGCAGATGGCAGACAATCGCGTAAGGAGGGCTTTGCCGAGTACAAAAAACAGACGAGAATGCTCCTGCCGATCAAAAAACACTTTTAAGGGGACAAGAGGGCATATCCTAAGACCGACAGAAAATTAAAAAACAGAATAAAAAAGTCAATTTGTGGAAATCTGTTGACATTTCAACAAGATTGTGCTATAATATCACGGTGCTTGTTGAAATCTCAACAAGTCGAAAGGAGTCGAAAAATGAAAGAGCGCTTTGAGACGTTTACAGTTTTAATCAATAAGATCAGCCGAAATATCAAGAAGATCAAGAATTATGAAATGGCGGAATACGGTCTGCGCAGTACGCATATTTCCTGCTTGTATTATCTGTATTCTGCCGATTCCGTAACTGCGACCGACCTGTGCGAAAAATGCGAGGAAGACAAGGCGACGATATCACGTTCTCTCGATTATCTTGAGAGCAACGGCTATCTTACCTGTGTTGCCAAGCATGCCAAGCGGTATAAAAGCCCTTTCGTTCTCACAGAAAAGGGGAGGGAGGTTGCCAAAAAGATTAGAGACAAGGTGGATCGTGTGCTTGACGAGATCAGCATGGAGCTGACGGAGGAAGAGAGAATTCAATTTTACCGTAGCTTAACGATGATCAGCGATGGGCTGGATGCCATCTGTAAACGGTTTGATGAACAGGAATAGAATAGAATCATCCAAGCATCAAACGCAAAACAAACGTTTTTATTACCCTGTTGGAGGAATTTTATGAGAAATATCAAAATTGTGGCAGACTCATCCTGCGATCTCTTTGCATTGAAGCATACTGCGTTTGCGGTAGCCCCTATGAAAATCATTACCGCAGAGCGCGAGTTTGTGGATGACGGCAGGCTGGACGTCAACGGCATGGCAGATTATTTGTATCAGTATAAAGGAAAATCCAAATCCTCCTGCCCAAACACAACCGATTGGCTTGACGCGTTTGGAGACGCAGATGAGGTCTTTTGCGTGACCATCACCAGCGGTCTTTCGGGTAGCTACAACTCCGCTTGCGCCGCAAAGCAAATATACGAGAATGAAAATAAGGGAAAGCGTGTTCACGTATTTGATACGCTTTCCGCAGGACCCGAGGTGACGCTGGTGATCGAAAAAATCGAGGACTGTATTACGCGAGATCTGCCCTTTGAAAAGATCTGCGAGTGCGTGACGGCATATATGAAAAAGACGGGACTTCTTTTTATGCTCAAATCCCTCAAAACCTTTGCCAACAACGGCAGAGTTTCTCCCATCGTAGCCAAGATCGTTGGCATTGCAGGCATCTGCATTGTCGGAAAGGCGAGTGATGAAGGAACGCTTGAACCGATGCACAAGTGCCGAGGGGAACGCCGTTCTTTGGAAACTTTGGTAGGAGGGCTTGCATCGGAGGGCTTTCAGACGGGAAAGATCAGCATCGGACACTGTCAAAACGAATCGGCTGCTTTGCAGCTCAAGGAGCTGATCCTTTCAAAATTCAAAAATGCAGCGATAGAAATACACAAATTAAAGGGCTTATGCAGCTTCTACGCCGAAAAGGGCGGAGTGCTTGTGGGCTTTGAAAAGGCATAACGGATGAAATGCTGACAAAGGGTTGGATCAAGTCTTTTTCTTGCTCCTGCTTTTTACAATGATTTCTACAAAAAAACACCGCTTTACTCCCATTTTTGGGAAAGATAAAGCGGTGCTTTTTCTTTATTGATTAATTGTGTTTTGGGTCTGTGCTAAATGCGACAGCCCATTCGTTCCGTCAACGGCAGGTGTCTTTGACGGATCAATAGTTTATGACGTTCATTTTGACGCTGATGCCGCTTCGGTAAAACTCAATTACCTTGGTTGCACTTCCTTGAATGTATTTAGACCCAAACAGCGCCATTGTGCTTGCCTGATAGTTGTTGGCGGCGTTTGCTGTGGTATCCAATCTCGGATTGTAGCAATAGGAGACCTTACCCGTGTTATACAACTGCTTGTACAGCGAATCAAGTGATGTGTCATAGAAGTGGTGAGCGATCTTCAAGACGTCGGTCGTCAGCTTTTCAATCGGGTATTTGTTGTAGACACTTGCGGTCATATTGTCCGCGGTTTCCAAAAAGGTCAAACCTGCGATATTAAATACCGAAACAAGCGACCCGCGGTTGAGATTGGTCGTGCTACCCGCATAATAATCCCGAATAAAATCCTCGTGGGTGAAAAGCGTCTCAATGCGGGTATCCGCCAGCTCAACAACCATACCCGTATGTATTTTCAGATACATAACGTCTGGATTTTGTTGCTTGATCCTTGCCAGAAGCTCCTCGTATTGCGCTCTGTACGTCACCTCCAAATATCCCTCAACAGGCGTATTGTCAATCACGCGATGCACCTCTATATTGGCTCCATATTCCTTGATCAAGCCGTACATACCGCCAAGGTGATCCGAGTGGGCATGCGTAAGATACCAACAGGAGATCTGTAGCTTTTCCCCGTCTGCAAGATTGGACCTCTCCAGCATAAATTGATACATATCGCGTACATATGCGCTGCCTGCCGAAAACCCCGTGTATCCGCCGTCAATCACGATCCAACTGTTATCGGCAAGGTGAATAAAGAAGCAATCCTCGGATTTAAAGCCCATTTTGAACATATAAAGGCGTGTTTTGTCCGATGCTTCCATTTTGTAATTGAACTGAGAAAGCGGTGTGCTGACACGGTCCTCTATTACCCGCAGTTCATATTTCGTTTCGGTAAAGCTGAGGTGGATATTGGTGCCAAGTACACCCGAATATGAGGCATATTGGACTCCGCCAATCTCATTTACAAGCTCCTGCTTGTAGCCGTAGCTTTCCAGCTTTTTCAGATATTTTTGAAAGGAATCCTTGGTGGCACCCAAAAGGAACTGCATATAAGAAGGATCCTTTTTTGCTTCCATTCCATAGCCCGTGTGGTAGGTAGTGGCGTTGATACGTCCCTCTGACGGAGCGGGGAAATTCATCGTCCATTTCTCTTGAACGCACTCGGAAGCATCAACCGTTTTCGCGGCATATTCGTTTCCAACCGCAAAATTACCGTCCTTTACACAATCGGCAAACAGCTTTTCCGCTGCAATCGTCATCAGCTGATCGGTCGTAGCATAGATTGCAACCGAGTCCTCGGTCGTTGCATAAGAAAGATCGTTTGCTTTTGCTTTTGCAGCAAGTGCCTTTGATTGATCGTACACGGTATCCCCAAAGATCACGTAATAATGATTTCCCTTTGCCGCATAAGCCGTTTGCGTGTCCACAACGACCTCGGTTTGGATGCCCGTCTCCTTTTCAATCAACGTGCTCGCGCGGCTTACCAATCGCTCAAGCTGCTCCGAGGCTTTTTCGGCTTTTACAAGATATATTTTCTCAATCCCATTTTTCGGCGCAGGCTGATCGTCGTCGGGGTTGACCGCTTGTGTCTGTGTAGCCGTTACGGTGGGTTGCTCCGTGTTGGTTCGGTGGCTACAGGACGCAACCATAGATAGCATATACGCGCACTAAAGTGTGAATCCTAACGTTTTGAGTATGATTTTTTTCATCTTCAAAAGAACTCCTTTGTTTTTTTCTTGCATGGCACTTCCGTACCGTACATATTTATTATATCATATTTTCATTTTTTTGTAAAATACCTATTCGGGCGCGTTTTGTGTCACTTTGAGCACGAGACGGCAGCATAAAATATTTTTTTGAAAAAACAAAAAAGTGCAGGCTGTTTCAGAGGCTCCAAAAAGCATTTGAGAGATCCTTTTTCGGTAATTTTCTGTCAACCGATACGAGATTTTGACAGGTATGTAATGCTGAGAAATACAAATACTATCCTTATCAAAAATCGGAGGTAACAAGATGAAACCAGACGAAATGCCGATTGGGTTTGCCATGGCGCTTTCCATGAATCCCGATGCAATGCAACGGTTTGCAATGCTTAGTCGTGAGCAAAAGCAGGAGATCATCGCAGGAACACACACTGTAAAAAGCAGGGATGAGATGCACCGATACGTGGCTTCTCTCGTTGGCGGCAAGCAATGAGCGTTCCGATCAGATCAATTTGGGAAAAGGACACTCCGCGCGTGCATTTTGAAGCATTCAAGGGGAACGAACGTACAGACGTATTGATCGTTGGCGGCGGGATTGCAGGGCTTTTGTGTGCCTACAAGCTCACGCGCGCGGGCGTGAATTGTATGCTTGTGGAGGCGATGGAGATCTGCGGCGGCATCACGGGGAGCACTACGGCAAAGATCACCCTGCAGCACGGCTTGATCTACGATCAGATGATCCGACGCTTTGGAAAGGACAAGGCGCGGCTTTATGCCGAGGCGCAGGAAAAAGCATGCAGGGAATACGCCCGACTTTGCGAGCATATCGATTGTGACTATGAAATCAGAGATTCATACGTTTATTCCATGAATGACCGTAAAAAAGTTGAAAATGAAGTCTGTGCGCTGAACCGCATCGGAGTGAAAGCTGATTTTTCGGATGCCCGTGAGCTTCCGTTTTCGGTCGCAGGGGCGGTGCACGTCAAGGATCAGGCGCAGTTTCACCCATTGAAATTTCTTTATACGATTGCAAAGGATCTGCCGATATACGAGCATACAAAGGTGACAGAGCTGATGCCGCATAAGGCAAAAACCAACCACGGTGAGATCCCTTACAAAAAGCTGATCATCGCAACGCATTTTCCAATGCTCAATAAGCACGGATTGTATCCCTTAAAGCTTTATCAGCACCGTTCCTATGTCATCGCGCTCAAAAACGCGCAGAACGTGAGTGGAATGTACGTGGACGAATCGGATAGGGGACGATCCTTTCGCAGCTATGGAGATCTTTTGCTTCTTGGTGGCGGCGGACACCGCACGGGCAAGCAGGGGGGATGTTGGCAGGAGCTGGAGGAATTTGCTCATAAATATTACAAAAATGCCGAGATCATCGGCAAATGGGCAACGCAGGATTGCATGACACTGGACGACGTCCCCTATATTGGGCAGTATGCCAAATCCACGCCCGACGTTTATGTGGCAACGGGCTTTCACAAATGGGGGATGACAAACGCTATGGTCGCCGCCGACATTTTATGTGACCTTGTCAGAGGAAAATCCAATCCTTATGCCGCCGTTTTTGATCCCTTGCGCAGTGTCTTACGTCCTCAGCTTGCGGTCAATGCCTTTGAATCCACCGTAGGACTTATTACCCCCACCGCTCCCCGCTGTCCCCACCTTGGATGCGCCCTCAAATACAACCGTGCCGAGCACACATGGGATTGCCCCTGCCATGGCTCGCGCTTCACCGAGCAAGGGGAAGTGATCGACAATCCCGCAACGGATGATAAAAAATGATAAAGCGACTTGTTGGGAGTAAATACAAGTGAAACACGCATAACGATAACGAAAGAGGGCTGACAGAAGCAAACCGTCAGCCCTCAAAAATTGCATCGCAGTAGTCCAAAAAAACAACTGCTGAGGAATCTTTTGAAACCTCAGCGGCGTTTTTACGTTTATCTGACTACCGAAGAATGACTATTGAATTTTCAAACAAAAATCATAAAAATTCACAATTTCATCATTGACAATTGCAGTTTTGAATAGTATAATATGGAATAGTTCAAAACCAAACAAATATAAAGGAGCTTTTTATGATAACGATTCAGGAAATGAACGGTCACGCGAGAAAGATAGGATTGGCATATGAAAAGGCATTATTGCCGTTGGCTAAAGAAACTGACATGCCGCATACTGCGATCAGTATCCTTCTTTTTATTGCCAATAATCCCGAGTTTGCAACGGCAAGTTATATTTGTGATATGAGAGGATTGAAGCGTCCCGTGGTATCCGCTCATGTTGAGAGCTTGGTGCAAGAAGGCTATATTGAGAGATGAGCCGTTCCGGGTGACAGAAGAAAGGATGCCCTTGTTTGTACGGAGAAGGCAACCAAAATCGTGGAGCTTGGTCGCGAGCGTCAGATTCAGTTTGCAAGTGCAGTACTTGAGGGAATCAGTGAGGAGGATCGCGCCGTAATGGAGCGGTGCTTCAAATTGATGGACGCAAATATTGATAAGATCATAAAGGAGAAATAATTTCAAGATGCTCAAATTGCTGAAATACATGAAAAATCGGGAACGCTGGATGGTTCTCGGTTGTATTGCTTTGATCATCGGACAGATCTATTTTGATCTGACGATGCCCGACTATATGAGCGATTTGACGGTTTTGATCAATACC
>JAGANE010000288.1 GCA_017624395.1 Clostridia bacterium | reverse complement strand
TTTCCTTATTTTATAAGGAATTTTTGGCGATTTCAGAGGTCGGTTTTACAAGTTCTCTCGGTTTGTTCTCTCCACAAAATCTCCGTTAGGGAAGCATTGAAAATCTCATTTTTGCTTTCCAAAATTGGAGCATTTTTAGAGGTCAATTTCCGTTAAGTTCCAAATGCGAAACAAGTCTTGAAAACCGTTTGGGCTCACGCCCACAAGGGTTCGAATCCCTTTCCCTCCGCCATAAGCCCCGAATTTTCGGGGCTTTTTTCGACAAAAAGGGGAGGCACTATGGACGAACAAAAAAACACCAATGAAGTTAATACTGATGAAATTTTAGAATATCCCGATTTTAGTAAATTAAATAGGGTTAATTTTAGAAAGCTTCCTAAAGATACCATATCGGGCATATTAAAATCACACTTTTTAATATATGCTGTGGCATTTCTTGTTTCGCTTGCTTTTATTGCCCCGTATGCATTTTGCAGTCAAGATAAATGGCAAAGTATTAGTATGTCAATTGGAGCGAGTGGAGTTGGTGCAGTTCTTTTAGGATACTTTATTGAACTTGCAGCAAAATATGCAGATCGAAAAAAATATATATTTTCTTATAATGACTCGATATTAATGATATATCGAAACCTTTGGGAAATATTTGCTAACCGATCATAAAGTACATGACTGCAATCACTCCTTGTAGTGTGCAAAAAGTAGTGGCACAGCAAAGTGCAGACAAATTTATCGCTCAAATAAATATTGCGATTCCTCAAATTGACAATTTTGTATTTAATTATGGGGCAAGTTTCGATAAAGATACTGCGGATTTTTATATGACATTGAGAAATCAGTTAATACAATTTAAAGCTTCGCTTCAAACACCTATAAATACAGAACACTTAATACAACTACTTGATGGGGTTCGCACATGGTTAAGAGCATATTTTGAATTGTCAAAAATTGAAAAGCAATTGCTACTTCCTTGATTTAACTGCAATATCGAAATTTAATTTTCAAATACATTAAATAAGCACAGCCCCACCGCGATGGTGAGGCTGTGTTTTTCTTTACTCCTTCTCCACAAAGAGTAGTATCGTATTCATATGCCACGTGGACTTAGCATTTCGGAGATGGACTCCATCTCTTTTCTCGGAACATTTCGAATACACCCGTTTTTATCGGTGAGCAATTCCAAAATCCGTTTGCAGAATCCCCTTACTCTGTGCTTGAGTTTCTTTTTCACAGCATCTTTTGTTTTCATCATTTTTCCACCTTTCGATTGTGGTGACACCAAAATTATAACAGATAAATATTTTTCTGTCAACGATACCACCTATGTAAATTGAAAAAGACTGCTATGAAATCGAATATGAGCTCTTTATTTAATTATACATCGCAAATTTTTTATGCCAGGATACATTCGACGAACCAGTTTTGTGATTTATCTTTCCTATTATGATTTTTTTCCATTTTTTGACCATAAATTTATACGATTCCTTTTGGAAGATCGGTTTTATGAGTTCCATGATGCTTGTCGTAACCGTATTCAATTACGCGGAAAACGCCATCATCCTCATATTCAACAATTGAAACAGCGGCATTGGAACAAAACGGTAACCGCTCAGCTTCTGTTAACGGAATACCAAACCATTTGAATCCCATGATGCGTACGGGCGTTGCATGCGTAAAGACGGCTACGGTCTTTCCGCGATTTTCCGACAACACACGGTCAAGCTCGACATTGATTCGCTCAGAAAGTTCCAACACACTCTCCCCACCGTCAGGATGCGCACGGCCAAAATCGTGTAGCCACATTCCATAGCTTTCGGGATATTTAGCCAATATTTCTTCGTATTGCTTCATTGCCCAAAGCCCTGCATTAATCTCTCGAAAACCTTTTGCAGGAATAATCTCTAGGTCTTGATGCACGGCGGTATACCTTGCGGTGTCCATCGCGCGAGAAAGATCACTAGAATAAATGCGATCAATACGGTAGGAATCCAAAAAACGTGCTGTCGCCTCTGCCTGCTCATGGCCGAGCTCTGTCAACGGAGTCTCAATTTGCCCCGCAAAACGTTTTTCCAAATTGGTGACACTCTGCCCGTGTCGCACCATAATCAACGTTGTCAATCTTCTCTACCTTCCTTCTTTTTGTAACTTTTTATATGCAATCACATTCGCAGAATTCTTTCCTCGGGAACGTCTAGCACATTGGTACTTTCCACAGCACGCCCCACAAGGATCAGTTTAGCCCGTTCTTGAGAAAAGATCAGATTGCTCACGGTGTTCCCCGTCCCCTCTATAACCACATCACCGTCAACAATATTTCCGTTCAGAATATTCCCGTTTCCCTTTACGGAAATCGACGCATCGGAGGAATGATTAACGATATTATCCAGAATCCTGCAACCGTCCGACTCGATTCGTATCCCCACGGCGCGCGACTTATACGTATCACGTTGTCGGTTTTGGGCAGCATTCGGTGCGAAATACCAAAAGGTTCCCGCGCAGTCGATCGTACACCCTCGCACGTTTGCAGACGTGACGTTACGGATATAAACAGCCGCCGCGGTCGCGTCATTTCCTTGCGGCATACTTCCGCAATTGCGTGTCAAGGTAATATCCTCCACCGTCAACTCCAAAATATTCTTTTTTACACCGCCATCCACGAACACTCCGTAAGAAGGCGTATCTGCAACGACGCCTCTTTGAAAGCGAGCGTAATAAGATGCTACGGGAGCAAAATAGACCCCCACACAGCATCCGTCCGCATTGAAGCGGTCAAAGAGGCAGGCGTCGATCTCTGAATTCCCATCCGCGCAGATCCCCACACCCAAGCCGCAGAAGGACAGCTTGGAAAATTCGCCCTGATCCACTCTGGAGCCGCCGAAATACAGCCCCGAAGCGGCAGAGGGACAAAGCGGATTGTACAAGGTTCTGGTATCCATTCCTACCAGATCTCCCTGAACACCGATATTCTGTATGACCGCTCCGCCAACCACGCGTGTACGCCCGACCGACAGAGCGGGAAAATCCCGACCTTTCATACGAAGCTTAGTGCCATAGGACGATTCAAACACTCCGTTGGGATCCGCGCTATAGTTCCAAACCTCGCCTTCCAGCATCGTGCAAGGCGTGTCTACCGTGACGGTATTGGTGATCTCGTATCTTCCGATCGGCAAAAAAACGCGTCCGCCACGGTCTGCAACCGCTTCAAGCCTTTGCGCAAGTCCTGCCGTACCGTATTGTGAATGATACAGAAATTTTTCCGTCCCTTCTCCCAACGTATCAACGCATTGCTTTTGTTCCATCTCATTTCCTTTCTGTTCTAAAATCCGATTTCTATTTGTTCTACGTAATCTGAACCTCCGTATTCGTATGGGAACGAATAAACTCCGCCGCCTCTTTTACGCACTGTGAAGTTGCAATTTCACGCCAATCGTACCTTGCCTTCATGCCAAGTGAGGCGTATTTTCCAATTCCAAACGGATGATACGGCTCCAAATGGATCTCCCGAATACAAGGCGTTTGGTTGGCAAGGCTTGCGATTGAAAGATAATGTTCCTCGTGATCGTTGCATCCTGGAATGATCGGGCAACGCAGGATCACAGGCTTACCAAGGCTATTCAAAAGCGCAAGATTATTTAGAATTTTTTCATTTCCTACTCCTGTCAGCTGCTTGTGCCGCTCGGAAGAAGCAAGCTTGAAATCGAACAGAAAGAGATCCACGTACTTGGAAATACGGCGAAGTGCCTCCTCTGCGCAATGTCCCGAGGTCTCCACCGAAACATGTAAGCCCTTCTCCTTTGCCCCTCTTGCGATCGCACAGGCAAAATCAACTTGCAATAACGGCTCGCCGCCCGACAGCGTGACACCGCCGCCCGAGGTCTCAAAAAATGTCATATCCCGTAGTACCTCTACAAGCACATCCTGTGGGGTCATACGCCTTCCGCTCACGCGCAACGCCTCGTTGGGACAAGCATCAACACATGCACCGCACAGCGTACAGCTTGAAAAATCCACCGTGTGGTGTCCGTCAACAAATTGGTGACACCCACCCGGGCAAACCGAAGCGCAGGCTTGACAGGACGTGCAAGAGCTTGCCGCGTAAAACAGCTGCGGCTGAGGCAACAGTCCCTCGGGATTATGACACCACGCGCACCGAAGCTGACAGCCCTTGAGAAAGACCGTTGTTCGGATGCCGGGGCCGTCGTCCACGCAAAAGTGCTGAATATCAAATACAACTCCCTCGGTCATATCAAAAACGCGCCCTCCTCCACACGAAAACGCTGAATAAATTCTTGTTTCATCCGATTGGTAAAATCGTTAAAATAACGGCTGTGACCTCCAATGCGCACCATAAGGTTCGGATAATCCGCAGGCTTATCATATGCCCGTTGCAGTGTTTCCGAGGTCAAACCGTTGATCTGGAGCTGTAAACCACCCAAACGGAAATAGGTTTGGATATATGCTGCGATCTTATCACGGTTTCTTTCCGAATCCATATTACGGATTCCGATATGAACGTCAAGCGCCTGTCCTCCGCTGAAGCGGATCTGATCCATTTTACAAGCCGACAGAGCAATACTCGTAGGTCCTACACGGCGAACCAGTGTGGAGGGTCCCGCGTTTTTGTTCACAGGCTCGCCCGCGCGGCGACCGTCCAGAAAGGCGGAGCGCTTGGCACCCCACTCCACGTCCGTCCAGAGCGTGTGCATGGAAGGTAAGTAGCGACGGTTTTCGGCGCGATTTTCCTCGCAGATATTGGACACGATCGACAACACACGGTACGCGTTCCGATCGGCTCGCTCAACATTCATTCCGTATTTGTCACATTGCAGAAGATCCTTGTGAAGCGCTTCGTATCCCTCATAATCAGCGCGCGCCGCCTCGATCAAATCCGAAACGCGGTACTTCTTTTCTTCAAACACAAGCTTTTCGATCGCCGTAACAGCGTCCGCCGTATTGGCAAAGCCAAACGCCTCGATCACGAGATTGTGATAAACCGCGCCGCCGTCCCAGCGATCCTTGCCGCGCTTGATACAATCATTCGTCAATGCCGAAAGAAATGGATTGGGAAACTCCTTGGCATGGCGCACTGTATGCTCCTGTTGCCACGTCATGGCAATTTCAAAAAGCTCACGCAGATACCGCTCATATTGCGCAAAAATCTCATCTGCGTTTTGATAATCCGCGCGTGGCTTCGTTTTCAGTGCGATCGGCAACTCTCCGCAGATCGGTCGCCCGTTGTTCAGTGTCAACTCAAGAGGCAGATGCGTGTTTACCATACAGCCCCACCCGTGTGTCACTTCACTGCCCGGGATCACGGGGTTCATACAGGTGCTGATCCCGTATCCGCGCGCCGTTGCCTCGTCAATCCCACGCCCCCGCATAGCCGCCAGACAGTTCTCCTCGGAATAAAAGCTGGGCTGACCCATTTCAAACAATTCCGACGAAATCAGCTCGCGCATCAGCTTTTGCGGTGTGTTCCGATTGACCCTTGCAACGAACAAAGGAGACCTCAGCTTAGAATGCTTTTCCGCCTTCACCAAAAGATAAGAAAGCTCGTTGGTCAGGTCGTTGCCGTCCGCATCCACGCCGCCCACGCTGATCACGCAGTCCACGCCGTTATACACGTCCAGCATACGGAAGAGTTGAAGCAGTATCTCGATCATCTCTTCCTCAGTCATTCCCTTTTCTTTGGACTTCTGATAATAAGGATACATAAATTGGTCAAAGCTGCCGAAGGACACCGATACCCACGTGCCGTAAGAGATACAGCTAAGTGACCAGATCAGATATGCCGACTGTACCGCCTCAAAAAAGTCCTCTGCCGGCTTCATGGGTAGCTTTCGACACGCCGCAGCCATACGCAAAAGCTTGTTTTTTTCGGTTTCGTCCGCTTCTTCCCTTGCCATTTGTTCGGCAAGGTCTGCGTACCGATTGGAAAACACCTCGGCACATGCCAGTGCCGCGCGCATTCCCAAAAGATATTCATTTTTTTCAGCGGAGTTTTCGGAATTTTGCAATTCCTTCTCCACATCCGCAAGATACGCATCTAAGCCGCGGGCAAGTAGCGTCTGATAATCCAATTCGTAATGCCCACGGTCGTACGATCCCGGCTTGAAGCCGTGCTTCTTTAACCATTCCACGGGCGTTTTTCCGTCGTGCGGCGGCTCGGGAAGTATGGACGGCTGATCCGGCACATCCCCATATACCTTCTCCATTTCCTCTCGGGAAGCATAGCCGTACCACCCCGCCAAAACATCCCCGCACCGGATGTGGAGCGGATACAGCTCCAACGCCTTGCGAAACAGGCGCGCCTCGCGCATGGGCTTGGAAAGCCCCTCCCATTCCGATTCGTATTTTGCTCTCAGGCGGCTGAACTTAAGCTCATACTCATACATATATAGCTCTCCCTTCCGTTCCCCATAAGGGACAACGCTTGATGAAAACAGGGGAAAAAGACCTCTGCCTCCTCCCCCGTTTTGATCCGTTTTTCTGTTTTTTGAAACGATGTCCGCTCCGCATCATCTGCCATAGAGGCTGATTGCAAAGCTGTACATATCGTGACGCGCCTTGATCATGTCGTAGCTGATACATCTTCCCTTGGAAACACACTTTCTGTTGATCGAAAGGATCGCAAAGTTTTCCGGTACGTTCAGCTTTTGCGCGATCTCCGCGGTTGCGTTCATGGCGCCGATGTTATCCTGCGCCATTTCGATATTGATATAGTACTGCTCCTCCAGAAATTTATACAGCGATATAAACTGATCGGCGTAGGTTTCAATTCCCGGAACCAGCTCGTAAGGAATATAGTTGTAAATAATTGCTACCGGGATCTGATTGGCGCAGGAAACGCGCTTGATCTTTGCAACCTTGCTATGTAGCGGAACGTCCAGCATGTTTGCCACTGACTCAGACGCCTCGATCACCTGAATGTAAAACTCCTTGAGAGAAACGCGGTAGCCCTTTGCCTGCAGCGTTTCGGTCATTGAGGTGATCCTGTTGAGGTTTTGCGTGACGTGGTAGTCCAGCACCACCGTTCCAACACCGCGCTGTGGATTAACGTATCCCTCCTGCACCAGCATATCGGTGGCCTTGCGCACGGTGGTTCTGCTAACCTTATACATCGTTTCGAGCGCAGGCTCGGGCGGCAACAGAGAACCGATCGGATAAGCACCCGACAGAATTCGATCCTTTAAGGAATTGTATACCAGCATATACGCAGCTTGATTGTACATAGTTCTCTCCCGTTTTTTGAAAATAGTAATGATATTACCTAATATTATCGCTCATTTTCTTTGTTTTGTCAATACAAAACAGAAAATATTTACAAACAAAGAAACTTTTGGAGATTAGCTTGCTGTTGACACACTAGCATAAATTTTTGAAAATGCAATTTGTAAAACGCAACCGCTTCGGAGTCGGGTTCTTCGGCGTTGGTCGACACACAAATACCTTTGAGCATTCGGTAATCCTTCCAAAGACCGATCCCCTTCAATGCCAGCGCAGCTGCCCCCAGGGCGGCGGCATTTCTTGGCATGGAACCGATCAAAACCGTTCTGTCAAACACGTTGGCGTAAATCTTTCGCGCCTCGGCACTCATCGCGCCGCCTCCAACGGCATATAATACACGCTTTTCTTTTGTACCGTCTGCAATCAATGCATTCAGACAAAGCAATAATTCCATTGCCATACCCTCGTAAACGGCGCGTAAAATATCCTCCCTACCGATACTAAGATCGATTCCGCATACCGCGCCCTTCATATCGGGAGCAATATCCATAGGCGATCCGCCCGCCATAACGGGACAAAAGATCACCCCGTTCGCACCTACGGGAGAGGTGGCAAGCATAGTTTCGATCAATGCGTAATCCTCACACTGTTCGCCAAGCAGGTTCTTTTTGACCCACGAAAGTGACGTCCCCGCAGAATAGATCCCCGCGCTAGGGATATACATACCTTTTACACAGTGCGCCCATGTGTAAAGCCTTTTTTCAAAATCAACTTTTGGATGGTCTGTAACCATAGAGATCCACGCACTGGAACCGAGTGAGGCATAAGTATCCCCTGCCTCACAGCAACCCGCGCCAAGCGTCATGCAAGCGTTATCCACACCGCCACCCACGACCGCAACGCCAGAAGGGAGTCCAAGTTCTGCGGCGATCTCATGCCGAACGGTGCCGATGACCTCATCGGATTCAAAAATCGGCGGGAATTTATCGGCGTCAAGACCCGCTTTTGCGATCCAATCGGTTCGGTAACACCGCTTTTGAAGGTCGTAAACACCGCTGCCCGAAGCATAGGAATGATCGGTGGCGATCACACCCGTCAAGCAAAAATTGATATAGTCCTTCGTTCCGAAAAAGGTGACCGCGTTTTGATAGAGCGTCGGCTCGTGCTTTTGATACCACATGATCTTGAAAACCGAGTAAAGATGCGAGGAAAGCCCACAGCCCGTGGTCTCATACCATTCCCGTTCGTCCACGACCGAGAAAAACGCTTTCGTTTCCTCGACGGCACGTGCATCCGACCAGATCGGTGTTTGCTCCGAGAGCAGATTTCCGTTTTTGTCGATGGCAACCACACCGAGACTGTGACCCGAAAGTCCGATGGCGGAAATCTGCGCGACGTCGATTCCTTCCGAAATCAGGCTCGCGGTCGCTGTCTTCAGAGCAGACCACCAATCCTTTGGTGACTGCTCACAGATTCCACCCGTGCGGTAGGATGTGGGATATTCGGCAACGGTCTGCTTCAGACATGACGCGTTTTCATCAAACAGAGACGCCTTGATCCCGCTCGTTCCCAGATCGTATGACAGTACGTAAGGCATATAGCACTCTCCTTTTCCAACGAATTTTTTCAAACGGTTTCAAATATTATTTGATCAGATATTGGTTGTTTTTTCCCTCTTCGAGAAGGTGAAGCATTTCATCAACGGCGCGCGCAATTTCGAAATGTCCGCGATCATCGGGATGAAGCTTATCTGGAAACCTTTCCTTGCCGAGATGATTGACGGTGAAGGTGTACATATCGTACAGTCTGACCGCGTACCCCTCGGACTGTAACGCATCCACGGTCGCACTTTGTGCCGCGCGAACCGACGATGCACCGTAATTTGCACTTCCGTAGTATGCGGGACAGTTCATGATAACAAATTTGGCGTTGGGGCTGCGTGACTTTACACGGTCAACGATCGCACGCGCCGAAGCGATATATAGATCGTTATCCCGTGCCGTCCAATCCCGATCTCGGTTACTATCGTTGGTTCCCAACATCACGAGGACGACGTCGTATTGAACGTCGTTTTCAAGGCAAGCCAACCATTGATCGCATAGTTGATAGGAATCTTCAAAATCCGAACGCATCGTCTTACTTCCTCGACCGTAATTAAACACCTCGCACTCGCGCCAGCACATTCTGCCAAGAGCGGCAACGTAGGAAAGATATTTGCGATTGCTGGCGGAATACCCTTCGGTAATACTGTCGCCGATGCACGCAACGTGCTTCAGCCTGTAAGACCCGACGATCGGATCGCTCTCGGTCAAATTATAAAGATTATTCTCCAAATCGCTTTGAAGCCATTTTTCCAAGCTGTCCAACCCATGATACATAGATCCGTAGGCACCGCCGCGGACGACCAACTTCGTACCGACCATTCCGATCTCGTAATGGTCGGTATCAAGCACCACGGTAGCGGCGGTTTTGGATTCCTGTCGGTTCGTCACGCCGATCAGAATCTCATATTCGCTCTTCGGCGTGGACATATCCACTCCTATTTCCAACTCTACGTTGCAATAGACTTTGAGGATTTCGGCAAGACGTTTGGCGGTTTGAAGCTCCGCGTCGTAATCGTCACTCCAAAAATCGCTTGATTGACCAATCACGTACGGCTTTGCCTCGTTCATGGCGTAAACGATCTTGTACCGAGAGATATCCACACCGCCGAGCTGTAAATTTCGAGGCGTTTGCGGGAGCTTGGGCGTGTCGGTTACTGCCTCGGTTGCAGAGGTTTCCGTATCACTCTCCGTTAACGGTACGGTCGGAACCGAACACCCCGTTAAGGAAAGACTGAATAAAAGGAGCGCAGAAAAAACGACTTTTAAGGGGTTCATAAGAGCCTCCTTTCATTCAATCCTGCCAGATTCTGGCTTCTTTCAGTATCTTTTGGGTGGAAGCAAGACCGATGCCGAAGCGCGAGCAGCCCGCGTCCACCATTTCTTCAATTTGCGCCAGCGTGCGTACGCCGCCCGCCGCCTTGATCTTAGCGTCGGTTCCGATCGTATCGCGGATCAGGCGGATATGCTCCACGGTGGTGGGCTTTTGGCACCAGCCCGTACCCGTTTTCACAAACGCCGCGCCGTTTGCCACGGCAAGCTCACTTCCCTTTCGGATCTCGTAATCGGTGAGCGTGGTGACCTCCAAGATCGCCTTTAAGGGCTTGTCACCGATCCGCTCGCGAACCGCATTGATGTCATCGGATATCCTTTGATATTCGGCGTTTTTCAGTGCGCTGACGTTGATCACCATGTCGATCTCGTCGCAACCCATTTCAAACAGCTTCTGAGCAGTAAAAGCCTTTGTGGACGTCAGATCGGCACCCGAAGGGAAGCCCACCGTACCGCCCACCATAACGTCCGGTTCGTTTTTCAGCTGCTCGACCAACCATTCCGTGTAGCACGGCATGGCAAAACAGCAGATAAACTGATATTGCTTTGCCAACTCTACCATACGGGTCAACTCGTTCATCGTGATGTCCGTTTTGACACAGCTGAGGTCTATCATTTTTGGCAAATCATGAATGTTCATTGTTTTTAACTCCTTTGGGTTATTACGCAAGCGGCAGAGTGCCGCCTCGGGACTGCCGACAAGCGGCAGTCCCTTTTTTTAAAAAACAATAAACCGGGTGCGGGTCGTTGTAAAAGTGCTCGGTCTGGTCGTCGTCGCCCTCGGCAAGCGTATCCTCAGGTGCAGGCGTACCGCCTTCGTTTCCACCTTCGTTTCCGCCTTCGTTTCCACCTTCGTTTCCACCTTCATTGCCACCTTCATTGCCACCCTCGCTGCCGCCTTCGTTACCACCGGGAGTGGGGGTGGGCGTGGGATCGTCGGTGGTAACCTCTTCGGTGGTCACAGCCGCGGTCGTTCCCGTATCCTTTGGATCGGTCGTTTCATTCGTACAGGAAACGAATACTATCATCGAAAAGATCAAGCAGATGACTACCGATAAAGCAATTATTTTTTTCATATTGATCTGTTTCCTTTCTGTATTTTGGGAAGGAGCTTACGCCGCTTGCTCTACTTTCTCGGCCCCAACATATACACCCTTGTTAAAGGTGATTTCATATGCGTCGCCGTCAACAGTTTGCTCATTTTCTCCGTCCATCGCCACGGTATAGGGCGTGACGGTAATTACAACGTTCTCTGCACCTGTGGGGATGTTATACACACCTACCGCATACAAATATGTTGCGCCCAATTGAGTTGCCTTGTAGGACGCGATAGTGCCGTTTTCCGTGTAAGCGCTGATCTCCTCATAGACCGTAGTGGTATCCATGATCTTCTCAACCCCATTGATCGACACCTTGATACCCGCGCGAACATAGTCGTCGCTATCGAGCTTTGCGATAAAGCGCACGCTATACTTATCATTCGTGTTACCTGTGGAAATCTGCATTGCGCAAAGTCCACTCGTCTTTGCAACGGCGTTGCAAGCCGCTACAAGACCTTCCATCGTCTTTTCAACGTTCGCATAACCGGTCAAGGTAGACGCAGTAGTCAGAATGTTCGAGAATACGTTGATCTGATCTGCGCTGATTGCGGTGTAGCCGGTCTCAACCTCGGTTGCATTGATAACGTAGCAGTTGTTAGGTCTATATCTAAACTTTGTAACATTATCCTGCACCTTTCCAATTATGTTCAATGTAGAATCATATGCAGAATTTTTAAAATGCATCTCTTGATTGTTTCTGTTATGGAAGCCTACAAACGCACCTGCTGCTCCATTTTCAGATGCTGATGCGGAGCCAACATTCAAACAATAATCAAGAGTAACGACACACCAAGCATTCACATCATTAAAGCCAATCAAACCACCGGAGTACAACTGCTTTCCAGAAATCGCACCTTGATTCACAACATTGGTAAGATATAACGGGTAGCTACCGCCAACACACTGAAGATGACCAACCATACCACCGGCATATCCCATAGATTCAACCGTATTTTGAACTGCCACATTGCTCACAACATTTTCAAACGCAATGCTTCCCAAATTAACATGGGCATAAGCACAAATACCGCCGATAACAGAAACATCAGATACGGAAGATGTTACAGTGCCTTGTGCATACACATTTTCTACATCAACAGTTCCTATATTAGAAGTGGAGATTTTTCCAATAACCAAGGCTGAATAAAGAGTTACCGAAGTTTTAACACTGCTGTTGACAAGAGAGAAATTCTGAATTTTGGCAACGTTTTCTTCTGTAGTAGAGGAGACAATTGCGAAAAATGCCTGTGCGCCTTCTTCCGCAGAATCAATTTTCATACCTGTAATGGTCACACCGTTTCCGTCAAAGGTTCCTTGGAACGGAGCTTCTTCTGCTCCGATCGGCTCCCAATAGTGCGCGCTCAAATCGATTGTGGTCGCATTGACGTTAACGGTTTTACCTGCAAAAGTATTTCCTCCATCAACCAACTTTGCAAGTCCTGCCAGATCGGCGGCGGTGCTGATGGTGAAGGTGGTTGCGTTTTCATTCGCTGCAATTGCATCGGTATACCATGTTGTGGACGCATTGTCTGCCCAAGATGTTGCTTCCTCTGCTGACACGCAGAGAACTGCGGAAGAAAGAATCATTGTAAAGGCAAGAAGTGCCGCAAATAACTTTTTCATGCCTGTGTACCTCCATTCATAAAGCTGTCGTAATCAAAGAAATCTCCTGCGTATGCATCCAAAGTCGACAGAGTCAAGATGTCCTCTTTTCCAATCTGCTCCGTGACGCATTGCGGTGCAATATAAAGCTTTTTCATATCGTTTTTTCTCCTTATTTTCTATTATTTTGTTGTAGTGCCAGTGTAAACACCGTCTACATAGGTGATGACCCAAGTGGTTGCTGATGCCGTTTTGGTGCCGTTTGCCGCCGTTACGTAAGGCGTTGCCTCGATCACCACGGTGCCGCTTGCCGAAATTTCGGGAAGAATGACGCCGTAGACGTAGTTTGCGAAATAAGTAGACTTTCCTACTTTTCCTGCGGTCTCACCCGTGCCGTATGCAACCGAGTTGAATACCGATGTCGCGCTCTTGTCCTCGGCGGCTGCCGAGCCGACCTTGACGTCAAAGCCAACGTTCTTATAATTCTTGCCATCAACGGTTCCGATCAGACGGACCGCGATCTTGCCGTTCGCAACCGCAGTCTCCTGAACTGCCGCCAGACGGTTCGCGGGAAGCGTGATCTTGCCCATCACAATTGCGGCCGTAACGGGAAGCACCCAATCGTTTTCAAAGGCTCTCCACCCGTTCGCGTAGGTTGCGCCGATGGTTGTAAGTGCGTTCGCACCCTTGATCTGCGCCTCGGTCGCGGAGCTTTCATAAGCATTGCTTGCGTTCTTTGCAATCCCAAAGCAATTGGTTACATTGATGGTTACACCCATATCCAAACCGATAACGGGCGCGCACGCCGATGCGAGCGTAATACAGTTGCTAATATTATAGGTTCCTTCCGGCTTGTTGGCACGACCGATCAAACCACCTTCGGCACCGTTATCACCGTCTGCTGTAGAAATTACAGCACCTACGTTGAGACAGTTGGAGATGTAGAGCTGCGCCTTGCCGTTGCTATGCGCGATCAAACCGCCTGACTGACGGGTATCCGCCGTTACGTCTCCGAGGTTGACGCAGTTTTCTATCGTAATATCACCCTTGCTATCAAGATAGGCGAGCAAGCCGCCCGCATTTGCCGTGGAAGGCGCGAGCGCGGTAATATCTACGTCGCTGACAAGGTTTCTAAATACCGTCTGTGCCTCCGCGTTATTTACGGTCACAACGCCGCAAATACCGCCCACACGAGTCACACCTGCGGCATAGCCGTTGGCGGTATCCACCTTGGAACGGATATATCCCTGTGCGTAAATGTTCTCAATTGTGAGAACGCAGTCCTTCTGTGCGGTGTACAGCTGACCAACCACCAAGCCCGGCTTTTGTGCCTCCTTGAGATCCATGTAGCTGTTTACCAATGAGAAGTTACGGAGCGTGGGATTGATATTGTCACCCGAAGTGGAAGACAGCACCGCAAACAATCCTTGCTGCAGATTGTCCACACTTGTAACCTTTGTGGAAACGTACATACCCGAAATGGTATGTCCCTGACCGTCAAAGATACCCTGGAAGGGATTCTTATCGTTGCCGATGGTAGTCCAAATGTTTGCGGGCGCGGTGGTTGCCCAATTCTCGGCATTACCCGTGTTCAGGATCATATCAGCCCCCAGCTTTACGGTCTTTCCAGCAAACTTGTTACCACCCGAGACCAGTGCCGCAAAGCCCGCAAACTGCTCGGGGGTGGTGAGTGTGTACTCGGTTGCGTCGGGATCGTTTACCATCCAAGTGTAATCAATCTCGCCGCTCCAAACAGCTGTATCGGTCGTTTGCGTGTTGGTCGTTTCGGCAAAAGTAAACACCGTCATACAGGACAGAATCATCACCGTTGCCAAAATACTTGCTAAAATTCTTTTCATAAGTAAAATCCTTTCTTTCTAAAAATTGGGGTTGGGGGAACTTGTGCCTTTAAAGTTTTTTCCATCACCTCCTCATACAGATTTTTTCAGCCTTATAAATTTTCCCTTCCCCCCTTTTAACGATTGAGTGTTGCCATAATGTTTTTGATCTCATTTCCAAGCGAGATCCCCCAAATAGTGGCATTTGACTTGACGGTGCTTTCATTCAACCCGTTGTATTGATTGAAGATATTATCTACAACGCCGCCGAAATTAAAGATCATACCGCAGTCGTATCTAACAGTTTCGAAAATAATATCGAGCATTTCAAGAGATTCCTCGTCACGAGGCAAATATCCCTCCAAAAGCTCATCGTACAGTGCGGGGCGCATATACTGATTGCCCTTATACGCAAAGTACTCCATGAAAATACCCGTATTGTCCATATCTCCGTTGGTAACTGGAACCGCGCAAACCGACAGAGACGCGCTGTAGACCGGTGTAATATAATCGGTTTGATCCGTATTATATTTTGGGAACGGAATAATGCCGAACTCGGTCTCCGAGCGTCTCATATTCGAAGCGTAATAAAGTCCGCCGATGCAAAACAGCTCTCTGCCAGAAAGAAACGTTTCAGTCTCGGCTGTGGTAGCCGCCGAATATCCAAGACGGGCATGGAAGTTAATAGATGTATTGGTATCCAGCAATATGCTCATCAGCTTTTGCATTTTGGTAATCGCAAGATCGCCGCCAAGACTGTAGACGGGAGTTCCGCTCTCCTCCATCGTGCAGACATTCACGCCAAACGCATTGAGGAATGCTCCCGCGGCATCCTGTACATAACCAAAGCCGTAAATATCCTGTGCGGTATTTCCCGGAACGCCGATCACATCGTCGGGGTGGCTTGCCACCTGCTTTGCCATGTCGTACATGGCTTCAAACGTCCATCTGTCGGAGTCCACCAGCGCGTAAGGACTTTCCATCGTCGCACTGTAATCCTCTACCATTTGCTTGTTGAAGTAAATGTTTGCAATATGGAGATCATCGTTGATGGTCATGTCACTGCAAATTGCGTACGCCTTTTTGCCAAGTGCCAATGCGTCACGGGAATCCGTATCCCACCACTCCTTCGTGAGATTTAGATAAGGAATGTCCGAAATATCGGTCAGATATCCACTCGTTACAAGCGCAAGATACTGTTTGGTACGGATCATCAGAATATCGTAAGGACAATCTCCCGATGCAATTGCTGTTTGGATCTTTCTGAGTCCGTTTTCCTGATATGTCTCGCCAACAAAATTAATGATTTCGCAATCCAGAGCCTCTTCCACCTCCAAGGCTCTCTCGTAAGCGGATTCGGCAATGTTTCCGACCTCCCCGTCCTCGGGCTTAATGTCGATAATTGACAACGGCTCATATCCGTTCCACGGCTGATTGTAGACCGTAAATGTCTTTCCCTGCATGTTGGTGTCTGCGGGAAGTCCCAATGCCGCAAGCTCGTCAGCCGGGTCATAGGTTGTTTCCGTCTCGCCCGTATCCTGCGGCGTACCATCGTTTTTACAGGCAACCAACGATGTCACAAGCAATGAAAGGGTCAAAAGCAATAACAGTAGTTTTTTCATAATGTGTTCCTTTCGTCTTTTATATTTGCAAGTCCTCAGGACTCTGCATCCACGTCAATTTCTTCAACGGTGATCGTTTCCGTTGAGAACAGGAAGCGATAACAGTAAGTGTCAGCAATATATACGTTTTCCTCTCCAACCGCTGCAACCAGATCCTTGTCGGTTTGATAAAAGCTGTTTCCTGTTTTACTCAGGCAACCATTGTACTCGGATTGGGAATTTGGCCACATGGCGATCTCGGGATCAACGTTTTGATAAACCTCGGTTGTTGCGCCGTTCCAGCCGTGATGCGCCACCTGTACAACATCGGATTTGAGATATGCGCCGTACATATTGCACAGAACGTTTGAAGTATCGCCAGCGGCATCTCCCAGAAACAGCACGCTTTTGCCGTTTGCGCATACACGGAATACCGTTGACGCATCGTTGAAAGCGGTGAGCTGCTTGGGGTAAAGATCCTCGGTGGTGTAAAGAATTTCAAATTCGGCGTTGGAGATCATGAATTTCTGACCCGTGTGAAGCACCGTTACGGGAATACCTCCCGCCAGAGCCGAAAGCACGTCAAACTGCGTCCACATAAAGTCCGAGGGATTATTCGAGGTTGCGCGGTAGCTTACGGAAGGGATACTGGCGTAGAAATTTTGGATCTCCACATCACCGCCGTATTGGGTTACGAAGGATTTGAACAAGCCGTAGTGATCGTCATGCTCATGTGTGAGGATCCAACCCGCGATCTTGATGCCGTCAATGCGCTTGTTATACTTCTGCAATAGCTTGTAAAGTCGCTCGGCATCCTCTGCCACCTCGTTGCCACCGTCCACGATCACGAATCGACCGTCCTCCAACGTGATCACGTAACCCATGCCGCCGCTTCCTGCAGTCGCATAGGTCAAATTCATCTGGATCACCGAGAAATCAGTTACCTTGGGATCGGTCGTTACGTCATTTTGGGTAAGTCCCGTTTGGGAAATGCTTCCCGTGACCAAACGAACCGCTTTTTCGTAATCTGTATAGTAGGCGTGAACCACGGTGTCGCCCTTGACATAGGTAGCGTAAAGATTGCCTGCACTGGAATTGGATAAATGCTTGCCGTAACCTGCCGCCTCCAAGGTCTTACAATACGTTTCATATTCTGCGGCGGTCGTTTCGGTGTAGTAATACAGGGTCTGTCCGTATGCCGCGTCGTTCGTGCCGCTGAGCGTTCCACCCGTGTAAAGCGGCGGCGTCTGCTTTTGGTATCCGACAAATGCGCCGCGGCTGAGCGTGATCTCGTAGGTGTCTCCGTAACTTCTTACGGAATCTGCCGCTGTGCTTGCGGTAGTAAAGGGCGTGACTGTGATCACAACGTTTTCAGCCGACGTGGGAATGTTATAAACGCCTGCCGCGTAGAGGTATTTCGCACCTAACGTGTCTGCCTCGTAAGCGGTGATCGTGCCATACTGATCGGTTGCACAAATCTCCTTGTAGACCCGATCGGTGAGCATTGTTTTCGTCACGCCGCCGATCGTCATCTCAAAGCCTGCCTGCGCATAGCCATCGAGCGCGCCAAGCTTGGAGATAAAGCGGATACCGAAGGTATCTCCCGTTTGTTCGGTGGGAAGCTGGACTGCGCAAAGCCCATGGGTCTTGGTCACAGCCTTGCAAGCCGCCATAAGACCTTCAAGCGTCTCTCCCACCTCTGCATAGCCGCTGAGCTCTGTCGCCTGGGTCAAAATTCCAGAAAAGGCGTTGACCTGATCTGCGCTGATCGCGGTGTAGTAATTGCCGTTGGCTGTTGCATTGACATAGTAGTTCTCCGCGGCGATTATGGTTGCCGACGTTTCGTTTGTCCCGATCACGGGAATATCGGTTGCGCCATAGTGCAAGCAGTTCATGACTATATGCGTTGAAATGTTTTTACCGATATGACCGAGCAGG
>JAGANE010000287.1 GCA_017624395.1 Clostridia bacterium | reverse complement strand
TTTTAAGCTTCTATATGAAAATAAGCGACAACAACTATAATTAAATATGAGCCAAGGTGTAAAATTAAGGAAATGTAGTGCAAAAATATTGCAATCAGCCCCAAAGTGTGCTATAATACATTTGACGCAAGCATCAAATGACAGAAAGGCGGTGGAATATGAAGAAAAAAATAATCATTGTTTGTATCTTTCTGATTTTGATGATTACGACCGCAATTTATACCGTTGTGTCAGCTGTCAATTCTTATCACTACGATATGGATCCTGCGAATGGCGTGGATATTTTGGAGGGCTTTGATGCGGTTCTCATCATGATGGTGGGCGGATTTGTTGTTTTTTACGAGTTGGATCTCTTTTATACCGTCTATTATTTTTTTATCAGCTCCAAAAGCTTGATAAAATCGATCATCGTTATTTTTTCCAACGTCGCTTTGCTACTGATATTTTTTACCGACCATATCATCAATTTTTGGGAAAGGTATGTTCCAAACATCTTGGCAACCCCCCTTGAGGATGGCATCATTCCTATTGGTCTGTTTTTGATATACGTTGTTTTGAAAATCGTTTGTTTCAACATCGGTTCTTTTGCCAAAGAAAATTAAAAAAACACTTTCTTCGCCCCTCAAAACAGCGCTTTTTCTATTGACACTCCGTTTGCTTTATGGTAAAATAAGGGCAGAGAATTTTAAACGAATGAAAGGCGGTACAGATATGAAAAACAAGGTAATTTTAATTTCGATTGACGGTATGCGTCCCGATGGCTTGCAGCAATGCGGAAATCCCTACGTAAAGGAGCTTGAAAAATGCTGCGCCTATACTTATTCGGCGCAATCGGTCGATCCTTCGGTCACACTTCCGTGTCACTTTTCCATGACGCATTCGGTCACACCGCAAAGACACGGTATTCTTACCAATACATATGTTCCGCAGGTTCGTCCCGTCCTTGGCATCTTTGAAAAGATCAAGGCGTGCGGCGGTGTTTCGGCAATGTTCTACGGTTGGGAGCCGCTTCGCGACATTGCTCTGCCGAGCACGCTCAAATTTGCCACCTATATCAACGCCTATATGAAGGAGAGCGGAGATACTGTGCTGACCGATGAGGCGATCCGCGTGATTGAGGAGAATAATCCCGATTTTGCATTCCTTTATATGGTGGAAACCGATGACAAGGGTGGACACGACAGCGGTTGGATGACCGAGGAATATCTGCGTCGCCTTTCTGTTGCGGTGGACAATGCCAAAAGAATGGTGGAGCACTTTGGTGATACGTATTCGATCATTATCATGTCGGATCACGGCGGACATAATCGCTCCCACGGAACCACCATGCCCGAGGATATGACGATACCGCTGTTCTTTTACGGTAAGGAATTTGAGGCAGGTTGCATAGACGAGCAGCTTTCCCTGTTGGATATTGCGCCTACGATTGCAAAAATCATGGGCATTGAGCCTGAACACGAGTGGGAAGGCAGATCGATTATTTAAATTATCATTTTGCTTTTGATAAAACAGCAAAAAGGAGAACAGATATGAAGCAGATCAAGCTTGAACCGATTACACACGAGAATTTTGCACCCTTTGGTCAATTTTACGGAATGAGCAGTCCCGACGGCTACGCGCTTTGCGGAGAGATCCACCAATTTTTCCCCGACCGCATCACGGCAGACAGCGAGCATCGCGTGGGATATTCTCCCATCGTGGTCAAAAAGCCCGAGAGAATGATCATCACCCAACAGGAGTACCACACGGGAACCTGGGAAATGATCCTTCCCATGGATGACGATATGATCCTTCATTGCGCGCCCGCTTCGGCAGGTGCCATTGTGACCGATCACGTCAAGGCGTTCCTTGTTCCAAAGCACACGCTGGTCAAAATGAATGCCGCCATCTGGCATCTTGCGCCTCTGCCCGCAAACAACGAGCAGCTGACGGCAATGATCATTCTTCCCGAATGTACCTATTGCAACGATTGCTCCGTGGTGGATCTTGCAGAGGACGAGCAGTTTGAGATTGTAAAATAAGCCTTGATTTTTGTCAGAGCAGGGGAGCTTGAAACATGGAAACCGTTTTATTTATCATTGGACAGATCTTTGGCGTGATCGCCATTCTGCTGGGATTTTTGAACTATCAGGTTCGCACCAAAAAGCAGATATTGATGATCCTGACCGCCACGTCCTTGGTGTTTGTGATCCACTATGGGCTGATCGGTGCCTACGTTGGTATGGCACTCAATCTGGTCAATATCATCCGTAACTTTGTATATGATTATTGCAGCCGTAAGGCCATCACGACCAAGGCCGTACCCATCGCATTTGCAGTGATTCAGGGTGTGATCGGGATTTTGACGTGGGGAGAATGGTATTCCATCTTCGTTTTGATCGGACAGGTCGTTAACGCCGTGTGTGTTTCGTTTGCCGATCCGCAAAAGCTGCGAAAAAGCATTTTGTTTACATCGTCCATGGTCTTTTTGTACGATCTTTTTTCAAAAGCGGCGGGCGGTGCCGTGTATGAGATCATCTGCATTGTGTCCGCGATCATTGGCTTGATCCGTTATCGAAAAAACGGCAAGGCTGAGAAAAAAGAGGTAGGGCAGGCGTGACGGGCAAAGAAAAAAAGTTCTTTTCCAGAGAGGACTGCCGAAGCGAATTGATCAAAAATACAAAAGCCGAATGCGTTTTTTACGGCTTGCCGGTGCTTGCTGTGGCGTTGATCACCGTTCCAATTGTAGGCGGAATGTTTTCGGCTTTTGAAAATTCTCCCATGATCTTACGACTTTTGGCTTTGCTGATCTTGTTGTCTCCCACGCTCGTGCTTTTCGGGCCTCTGCTTTGGAGATTGTGGGAGTACGCGGTGTTTTCGCGCGATCGTTTTTTGATTGTTGAGGATCGTGTGATCCAAAAAAAGATCCGACAAGGGCGGAACGGGACGCTGCGTCACACACTGTATTTTGCATCGTGTGGAAAATACGTGGTTTCCGAGGCTCTTTTTGCGGATACGTCTTGCGGCGAGGCTTTTTGGGTGGTGATCGTTTAACCGCGCTTTAAGGTTTCCAAAATGATCTATCCCGCAAAAAGATATGAGCCTGCAAGCAAGCAGGGGGAGTGACTTATGGAATATACAAGGATAGATATTTTACGTCAATTGGAGGAGATGCACGCCCCTCACAATGGGGTTGTTATTGTGCATTCGTCGCTGCGCTCGATTGGTCGCGTGGAGGGCGGCGCACAGGGCTTGCTTGACGTGCTGATCGAATATTTTACCTATGACGGTGGCTTGCTGTGTATTCCCGTACACACGTGGCGGAATTTTGGAAAGCAGGATCGCTATACGTTGGATCTGACCGTCAGCGAAAACAGCCTCGGTGCGTTTTCCACGGTGGCTGCAAATGATCCTCACTGTATTCGTTCCGAAAACCCCACGCATTCACTTGCGGTGTTTGGAGATCGGGATCGCGTAGAGGCATTTATTGCTGACGACGCCTTGATCGAAACGCCCACCGCGCCGCAAAGCTGCTACGGTAAGCTTTGTCAGCAGGGAGGCTCGGTGCTTCTGATCGGCGTGTCGCAATCGCAAAATACCTATTTGCATGCCGTGGCGGAGCTTTTGGCATTGCCCAACCGTATGGACACACAAGCACACGACGTCACGGTAAAACGGCAGACGGGGGAGATCGTTACGCGACGGCTGACGCTCTATCACAGTGATTTTACAAGCGATATTTCGGCACGCTTTCCCAAATATGAGACGGCGTTTCGCTACCGTAGGTGTCTTACCGACGGCTTTATCGGAGACGCCCCCACACAGCTTTGTGATGCAAAGGGCATCAAGGAGACGGTTGCCCTGATCTGGGAGCGTGCAGGCGGTGTTGATCCGCTTGCTACCGAGAGACCGATCCTGCCAAAATGGTATTGTGTTTGATTTGGGAGAGAAAAAATGGAATTTTGGTTTTCGCAAATTTGTGGATTGATCGTGTCTGTTGCTGCAATTGTTTCCATGCAGCTCAAGGGCATCAGGGGCGTGCTTGTTTGTCAGCTGATCTGCAACGGCGTTGGCGCGGTCAGCTATATTTTGCTTGGCGGTTTTTCGGGCTGTGGGATCTACCTTGTTGCATTGGGGCAAGCGATCGTTTATTTTTGCTTCCGCGTCAAGGACAAAAAAGCCCCCGTGGCGATGGCGATTTTATTCATCCTTCTGTATCTGCTTTGCGCGGCGTCCACCTATCATTCGCCCATTGATCTCATCGCGGCTGCGGCGGCGTTGACCTGCGCATTCAGTCTCATTCAGGAAAAACCGTCACTCTACCGCATTTTTATGCTTGCAAACGGGGTGATATGGATGGTTTACGACGTGAACGTCGGGGCGTATGCCATGATCCTCTCGCATCTGGCTACCGCACTTTCTGCGGGAGTAGGTATTGTAAGATTGGACTTAAAAAGCAAATTTTTGCACGAATAAAGAATTGATCCTTCTTTCCTTTTGCATAGTTCTTCAAAAAACGGAGACACTATGCAAAAAAGGGCAGGTGCCCTTACGGAAAGGAGCATTTGAAATGATTGAACAGGATACCGTCAAATTATTGCGCGAGTGTGACGCGGGCGTCAAAATGGGCGTGACGTCGATCAATGAGGTTTTGGAGTACGTCAAGGCAGACCGATTTCGTCAGCTTTTGAGCGACTGTAAGGAGGAGCATAACAAGCTGAACGACGAGCTGCAGGCATTGTTGGAGCGTTACCGTGACGACGGAAAGGATCCCAACCCCATTGCCAAGGGAATGTCATGGGTCAAGACCAACGTCAAGCTTGCGTTTAACGAATCCGACCACACCGTTGCCGATTTAATGACCGACGGATGTAATATGGGAGTCAAATCACTCAACCTCTATCTCAATCAGTACAAGGCGGCGGACGAGGTTTCCAAGGATATTGCCAAGCGGCTGATCAATTTGGAAGAAAAGCTCGCTATCGATATTCGCGATTATCTGTAACCGAAAATACAAAAAGCACTTGAGATTCTCTGTTGTTCTTAACGGAGAATGTGCGTGCAAAAAAATCGGCAGGAACTTGTATTCTCTGCCGATTTATGTTATAATGAAATGGGTGATTAAAATGGATAAGGATAACGTAAGGAAGATCGTTGATCACCCGCAACGAAAAAAGAATCGCTTGGAAAACTATGATTATAGCTCCTGCGGTGCGTATTTTATTACAGTATGTACGTTGGAGAGAAGAAATTATTTTTGGGAAAATGTAGTACCTTGTAACAACTAAAACTTGACCAATCTCCCCCGCGTGTCATCTTGAGCGGAGACCGCCCGAGATTCCGCTTCGGCTACGCCGCGCGCTTTCGTGCAAGCACGAAAGTTCGACTACGCTCAGAATGACACGGGC
>JAGANE010000286.1 GCA_017624395.1 Clostridia bacterium | reverse complement strand
GAGGGCGAGGAGGCTTGCGCAGCCTCCACCGCGCAAGCTTTTGAAAAAGCTTGACCAAAACTTTCAGCAATCTGACGAAACCCGTTTGTTTTGTCTACAGTCTGAATACGGCATATGCCGTATTCTTTGGGAGAACCGCCGTGCCCTTTAGCAACGTTTTTTTCGACATTTTTTTACAAAAATTAAGCAAAACAAGTTGATTTACCAACAGAAGCGTGATATAATAAATTCAGATCGCTTTTTGAGAAAATTTTTGTTATATGGAGGTGACCTCTGCCGTCTTAGGGCATTCCGCTATGAGTATAAAAGAATTTTTTGGGTTTGGGGGCTATGAAAGACCTGCCGAAGGCTATTTTTCATGGCAACACCTGACCTTTGTTTCGCTCCTGACACTCGTGATGATCGTGTCCGCCATTCTTCTTGGAATCAAAAACAGAAGCAAGACCGCCGCGCAAAAAAACCACGTGCTTGTCTTTGCCGCCATCAGCATCGATCTCTTTGAGCTGTTCAAGATCGTCATTCTCTGCATCCGTCACAACGATGCCATGCATTGGGTAAACGTTCTTCCCCTGTTTTTGTGCAGCATCCAACTGATCGCGCTCCCCATCGCCGCCTTTTCCAAGGGGAGACTCAAGGAGGCGTCGCTTGATTTTGTAACCGTGTTTGGCATGCTAGGAGCGATCCTTGGCACCTATTGCGCGGGCAACAATTATGCCGCTTACCCCGTTCTTTCGTTTGACAACGTTTGGTCGGGAATTACGCATACCATTGCGGGCTTTGCTTCCCTTTACATTATAGTAGCGGGCATGACCGATATGAAACGCAGGAATATCCCCCTCACCGCATCCATCCTCGGCGGCTTTTGTGTGGCGGCATATATCGCCAATGTGTTTACAGATTGCAACTATATGTTTTTATCCCGCGGTGACGGAACCCCCTACGACATCGTCTACAATCTGGTCAACGGCAACCCCGTGCTTTACCCCTTGAGTGTTGTCCTTTTGTTTGTCATCTACATAACGGTATTTTATTACGTCTATTACGCTGCCGTCCGATGTGGAAAAAGCAAAAATGAGAACGGCGTGCCCTCAAAAATCTGAAAGCAGGAGAAATCTGATGAAAAAAACAATCCTTATCTTTTTACTGATCCTTGCAACGCTTTTGTGCGCTTGTGAAAACAACGATTCCAAGCAACCCGAAACCACCTCGGAACAGCAGACTGAGGTAACCGATCTTTCCGCCGAGGACGACGATTACAAGGAGATCGCGCGGCGCGATCCCTCCGGCTACACCGAGCACCAGTTCGGCTTGCGCGGCAACAATCTAGTGTTGGACATTGACTTCCCCGCCGAATGGAAAATAGAAGCCGAAACGGAACTTGTGTTTTCCATCACCGCTGACGGAAGGTCGGTTGGAAGGCTGATTTGGGGCACCGTTGACGACAATGAGGGGTGGAAAATCGTAGAGACCGACAATTCCATGGAATCCGACCTCAAAATGAAGATGTACATTGAAAAAAAGGGATCGCGCGAAACCTTGGCATTCCGCTACCGCTTTGAATACGAGTACACCGAGCAGGACGCAATATGCACCGTCACACTTCTCATCGATTGTGCCGAGGTGAACGATTACACGCAAAAAAGACTACTGTTGGCACCCAGCCTCTACCCGCTGCGTACCGATGCAGGCATCGGCATACTGCAAAGTGCAAAAAAGGATAACATTCTGATTCTCGGCAACAGCTTTATCAATTCCTCCTCCATTGGCAGCATTTTCCGCGAAATGCTTCAGAAAAACGGAAAAGCCGCCAACGTACAGGCAATCTCCCGCGGATATGCCACGGTGGAAACCTACGTAACCGACAGCTTTATGATGGAGAATATCCGCGCGGGTGCTTACGATATCATCTTCATCTGCGGCTTTTACTCTACGTCAGAGATCGCACATCTCAAAACGCTCAAAGCCGCATGCGATGAATCCGACACGACACTCGTCATTTTTCCCGCGCACAATGAATCCGAAAACGCATTTACGCAGGCTTGTAAGGAAACGTCACTGCCCTCTCTGAATTGGAAGGGTGAGATCAACGCGCTCATCAAAACGGGAATCAGCAAACGGGATTTTTGCATTGACGATATGCATCAGCACAGCACCGCCTTGGCAGGATACGTGGGTGCGCATATGATCTACCGCGCTTTGTACGGAAGTCTGCCGACAAACGCCCTTGCCTCATCGATCGATCAAAGCTACGTGAATGAGCTGTTGGGAGATTACGTGCAAACGGGCAGTATCCCATTGCGGGACGCCGATGCGGTCAAATACTTTCATTGAGTTAAGCCAAAGTCTCCTCCCTCCGAGGAGACTTTTTTCCTTCCGCGCCGTAATATCTGTTCAAAAGATGAAATTTTGGCGAAAACAAGTCAAAAAAATGCATGACACAGAGGCGAAAATGCTGTAAAATAAAGGTATCGTTTGATAACGCCCCCGACATGGGAGAAAGGATTTTTTGACATGAACCGAATCCAACGTCAAAGCCACGAGCTTTTTAAGATCAAGTGTGCAGAAAAACCGGTTTTTTGTTTTCGCATCGTTTATACCGACCGCTCGGATAAGGGAGAATATTTTGTTGCCCTGGATCTGCGTTACCATTTGTTTTACGATGCGGGAGCAGACGTTCCCGTATGCACCGACGATGCCGAGGAAACGCCTTACGAAATCGTAATCGGTGACACATACCGCGGCGGCTGTAATATCCCCGATGGGACATACACCCTTTATGTGCGCGGTACCAAGCTTTATATCCTTGCCGACAGCCTTGCGGGGTATCTGGAGGCAGACCGCTATCTGACGGGAACGCTTTTGCCTCTGGCGGCGGAGCAGGAAATTTTGGTTGACGGATTTGAATACACACACGCCACCATGGAAAACGTTCCGCCCAAAAGCGGAGAGTTCCGAATGCTTTTGCAAAATATCTGGGGTGTGGATTGGGGCTCGGAGCTGATGGCAAACCGCGATCGGTACGCCGCCGCAATGCTACTTTCCTATCAGCCCGATCTCCTATTTGTCAACGAATATTGGACGGTAATGCGCAGGCGCGGAAACTTTCAAAAAAGCATGGAACGAAACGGATATACCGAGGTCGTTGCCGAAAATTGGAGCAAGCCCAACGTCATTCCCATTTTTTACAAAACCGGAGAATGGAGACAATTGGAGTGCCGCATCTACGATCTGCGTGGCGAGGATGAATCCAAGACGATCACGCTCGCAGTCCTTCAGCATATTCCATCGGGTAAGACCGTCACCTGCTGTGACACGCATCTGGAGGCAAGCTGGAACTGCTCGTACGAGGTGGGCAACATCCGAAAGATCAACGACGTGCGTCTGTTAGAACCGATCTTAAAGGAATTTCTTGCCCGTTATCCCGATGCACCCTTTTTGTTTGGCGCAGACTGTAACTGCACGATTGGAACCACGCCCTTTCAAAGATTGTTGGATCTGGGACTCACCGATGCGCACGATGCAACGCCGATCACCGACGACCGCAACACCTGCCACGGCTATCCGCTCTACGACCAACAGCTTGGATATTACGTAGAACCGACCCCGCATTGGAATGCAGGAAGCTACGCAGGCGCCATTGACCATATTCTTTACCGAGGCAACCTCAAGCCGCGCGTCTATCAAAATCTCGCAGGGGAGTTTTCCGCCATGTATTCCGATCACTTTGCCGTGATGTTTGAATTTGATATTCCCACCGAAAAGAAGCTCCAAGGAGGGAATGAGACATGATATTTTTGACCGATGATCACAAAATCAAAGCATCCTTGGAGGCACTTGTCTCGGAGCTGCCCGCCGCAAAATTGCTTGAAAGCCTCACGCTTTCCCTGCAAAAAAGCTCGGAAAAAGGATTTGCAATACAGGGGGATAAACAACATTGGAAAATCCAATACGGCGACATATCCTCTCTCTTTCGCGCCGTTGCCCTTGTTGCCGAAAAAGCAAGTCGCATGGAGACGGGAGAGATCCGCGAGGCTCCGCGCTTTGAAAGGCTTGGAATTCTATTGGATGCATGCGAGAACGCAGTTCCCCGTCCCTCTGCCGTCAAGCGGCTTTGCCGACTGCTCTCCTCTCTTGGCTACAATACCCTGATCCTCAAAACGGTCAAGGGTGACGTCATCGATGCCAATATTTCTTTTGACACCTTTGCGGGTAGATACACCGCTGACGAGCTGTGCGAGCTTACCGACTACGCCGCAGGCTACGGAATCGAGCTTCTGCCCTGCATTCCCTTTTCGGAGCTGCCCGCCTTTGCTTCTCCCGCACAATTTGAAGCAACCGTTGATCGCCTTTTACTCCTGCTTTCACAGCGCCTCGGCAATCGCAGGGTCTGTTTGGGCTTTGACCGTCCCGCGCTTCCGGGCTGCGGTCCCTACCCTGCCCCGCTCGGTCATTGCCGTGCGGAGGAGTTGCCGACCTATCTGGAGATCTTATCCAAGCTTTTGCAAAAGCACGGCATGGAGGCAAGCATGGGTGGTGCGGTGCTACAAGACCTCACAGCAGCTGTTTCGGGAATCACCTTTGCCGCTGCCGAATGCACCAGCGTAGACAAGGAGTACTATCGCAGTCTGCTTTCGTCGCTCTCCGAAAAAACGCCTCGCGTGGGCTTTGTGGGGGGAGACAACAGCTGGTACGGCGCGGTTCCGCTCTCATGGCTCTCTCACACCGTTGCCTGCAACACGCTCCCCGTTCTCTTGGAAAAACCGCCGCACGAGGTCTACGTCGCCATGTGGCGCGACGATACGGGCGCCGCTCCGCTCTTTTCCACGCTTCCCGTTCTCTTTGCATATGCGGAAGCCTGCTGGGCGGGAACCGATCACACCGAGCATCTCTCGCGTCGGATGCTTGCGCTTTGCGGTGTGGATTTTTACGACATGGTACCCTTGGAGGATATTCCCGCCATTCGTTGCCGCTTAAATACGGGACGCATTGCCGTCAATCCCGGAAAATATATGCTTTATGATCGCGTGATCAATGCCTCCTTCGCGGCGCACGCAACGGGGGCAAGAGTCCATTTGAGAAGCGTTACCGAATGGATGGCGGAGCGGATCGGGCGCGCGGGAGAATTTGCCTACCTTTTTGAAGCCTTGGTGGCATACAGCAACCTGCTTGCCTATCTTGCGGAAATCTCCGAGGGCTTACGCAAAGCCTACCGCAAGGGAGACCGCACCATGATGCAAGAGATTTGTGACGGTCATTTTAAAAAAGCAGCAAATGCCGTTGATGAATACTATGAAAAACTTTGCGCACAATGGGAACGCGAATATATGGAGCTTGGGCTTGCGCTGATCCGACAAAGGCTGGATCTGGTCAAGCAGCGTCTTGCAGAGGAACAACCGATCCTCGTTGCCTATCTTTCGGGTAAGACCGATCGGATCGACGCCTTTGAGGGCGATCCCCGCCCCTACGTCCGCGAGGCAGAGCTGATCCACGACTGCAACGCGATCCTGCTCAATCGCTTTGATTGGATCGAAGCGGGAAATATGCCAACCTAAAACAGACCGACGGGGCTGCAATTACGCAACCCCGTCGGTCTGTTTTTAATGATAGCTCAATTCATTTTCGCAGGCATTCGTTTCCATAAAGGTAGAAATATTGCGCACGGTGGTCTCGGCAATGTTGTCCAACGCCTCCTCGGTCAAAAAGGCTTGGTGCGAGGTCACGATCACGTTGGGCATCGAGATCAGGCGCGCCAGCGTATCGTCCTCCACAATGTGTCCCGAATAGTCCTCAAAGAAGAACTCCGACTCCTCCTCGTACACGTCCAGACACGCCGCACCGACCTTGCGAGATTTGATCCCCTCCAACAAAGCCTCGGCATCGATCAAGGCACCGCGCGATGTGTTGATGATCGCCACGCCCTTTTTCATCATAGCAATGGTCTCGGAATTGATCATGTGGTAGGTTTCCTCGGTCAGGGGGCAATGCAGGGAGATGATGTCACTTTCGGCAAACAGGCGCTCGGGCGTGACGTAGGTGATGCCCGCATCCTCGGCAGGGTATTTGTCGTAGGCGAGGACCTTCATCCCAAATCCGCGGCAAATGTCAATAAAAACGCGTCCGATCTTTCCCGTTCCGATCACACCCACGGTCTTGCCGTGCAGGTCAAAGCCCGTCATGTTGTTGAGGCTGAAGTTAAAATCTCGGGTGCGGATATACGCCTTGTGGATGCGACGGATGGAGGTCAGTAGCATTGCGATCGCATGCTCGGCAACGGCATAGGGCGAATATGCGGGAACGCGCACTACGCGAACGCCTCTTTGGGCAGCATGACGCAGATCAACATTGTTAAAGCCCGCGCAACGCAAAGCCAGCAGACGGATGCCATGCTCGGCAAGGTGATCGATGACGGCGGCGTTGACCGTATCGTTGACAAATACGCAAACGCCGTCAAAGCCGCAGGTCAGCTCGGCGGTATCCTCGTTGAGCTTGGTCTCAAAAAATTTAAAGGTAATGCCGTTTTGCTTTCCATACTTTTCAAAGGACGGCTTGTCGTAGCTCTTGGCATCAAAAAAAGCAATCTTCATCTCGTTCTCCATTTTAAAATAATCCTTACGGATATATTATATATTACCTTTCCTTTTTTGTCAATAAAAAAGAGCAAAATCCAAGGGTTAATTTTCCCCGCACGCGCTCAAAAGATACACAAAGGCTGCAAATTTGTGCTTTTTGACACGAAAAAGACGTATTTTTTGAAAAAATTGGTGGAAAAAACTTTGTAAAAATTCAAAAAACTATTTACAAACCGAAAAAGATGTGGTATAATATATGGCGTATGACGTGAACTCGGTTATCGGACACGAGGCCGTTTTAGGCGGCTGTTCACCCACCGATTGCTGTGTGAAACGCCAAAAATAAAAGAAAGGTGAATAAAACCATGCAAAAAGAAGAAAAGCTCAGCCTCATCGAACAGTACGCTACCCACGAGGGTGACACAGGCTCCCCTGAGGTTCAGATCGCAATCCTGACCTCCCGCATCAACAACCTGACCACGCACTTGAAGGCCAACAAAAAGGACTTCCACAGCCGCCGCGGTCTTCAGAAGATGATCGGTCAGAGAAGAAGCCTGCTCAACTACCTGCAAAAGGTGGACATCGAGCGTTACCGTGCGATCGTCAGCAAGCTCGGACTCAGAAAATAAGAACTTGCATAGGGAGCGGAGAGCAGCGGCATACGTCACTGCCCTCGCTCCCTGTCTCATTTTTACCAAAAAGTTGTCAAAATGAGACACATTTTTTCAGTCCGCCACACGCAGTCTTACGGAAGGATCAGCATTTAACCATGCGTCCGAGCCGATCGGGCTTATGGTTAAGTGCTAAGCCTCCGTAAGAAAATCTCAAAAAAAGAAGAAAAAGAAAATGGAGGAAAAAACAATGTCCAATCCCGTAAGCTCCCCTATGGAGTTCAAAAATTACAAGGTGTTCAAGTACACCTATGCAGGCAGACCTCTGGTCATTGAGACCGGTAAGATGGCAGGCCTTGCAAACGGCTCGGTGCTCTGCCGCTACGGCGACACCGTGGTACTGTGCTGCGCAACCGCTTCCGAAAAGCCCCGCGACGGCATCGACTTTTTGCCCCTTTCGGTAGACTTTGACGAGCGTATGTACGCCGCAGGAAAGATCCCCGGCGGTTATCTTAAGAGAGAGGGCAAGCCCTCAGAGAAGGCTGTCCTGACCTCCCGTGTCATCGACCGTCCCATTCGTCCTCTGTTCCCCAAGGATCTGCGCAACGACGTTGCTCTGACCTTGACGGTGATGTCGGTTGACCCCGATTGCTCACCCGAAATCACCGCGATGATCGGTGCTTCCATCGCTCTTTCGATCTCGGATATTCCGTGGAACGGCCCGATCGGTGGCGCATTCATGGGCTTGGTAGACGGTCAGATCATCGTCAACCCCACCTATGAGCAGCAGAAGAAGAGTGACTTGCAGTTGACCGTTGCGGCTTCCATGGAAAAGGTCGTTATGATCGAGGCAGGCGCAAATCAGGTGGACGACGACACCATGTACAACGCCATTATGCAGGCGCATGCAGAGATCAAGGATCTGCTCGGCTTTATCAACGCCATCATCGATGAGGTAGGAAAGCCCAAGTTTGACTATCCCTCCTGCGAGTTGGATCACGATATGTTTGACGAGATCTTTGCCTTCTGCGAAAAGGACGTCATGGATGCACTTGACACCGATGACAAGAACGTCCGCGATGCTAAGATGGTTCCCGTCAAGGATGCGATCCTTGAAAAGTTTACCGAAAAATATCCCGCTCTGCCCACCATGATGGAGGAGCTGGTTTACAAGATTCAAAAGAAGATCGTTCGCCGTTGGCTGTTGGTTGACAAAAAGCGCGTGGACGGCAGACGTATGGATCAGATCCGTCCCTTGGCAAGCGAGGTTGGCGTTCTGCCCCGCACCCACGGCTCCGGTCTCTTTACCCGCGGACAGACGCAGGTTTTGACGGTTGCTACCTTGGGCACGCTCTCCGAGGCACAAATGCTGGACGGCATTGATCCCGAAACCTCCAAGAGATATATGCACCACTACAACATGCCCGGCTTCTCCACGGGTGAAGCAAAGCCGGTCAGAAGCCCCGGACGTCGCGAGATCGGTCACGGTGCATTGGCTGAACGTTCTCTCGTTCCCGTGCTTCCCTCCGAGGAGGAATTCCCCTACGCAATTCGTCTGGTGTCCGACGTCGTTTCCTCCAACGGTTCGACCTCTCAGGGCTCTGTTTGCGGCTCCACGCTTGCTCTGATGGATGCAGGCGTTCCGATCAAGGCTCCCGTTGCAGGTATCTCCTGCGGTCTGATCACCGCCGAGGACGGCTCCTGGGATACCATGCTTGACATTCAGGGTCTCGAGGACTTCTACGGTGATATGGACTTTAAGGTTGCAGG
>JAGANE010000285.1 GCA_017624395.1 Clostridia bacterium | reverse complement strand
GTTAATCAGCGCACCGTCGAAATATTTGTTTGCCGCCGCATCGATGCTCTTTTGAATGGCTCTCGCGCTTTGTCCGATGGGGGCAACGTTCTTGTAGCGCTGATGAAAGCCTTGATTGTCGATCTTTACGAAATCTCCGCCCCATTCCTTGACACGGGCGCATAGATCGTCAAAGTATCGCACCGCCTTTTCCTCATTGGGAGCCACGATGATTTGCCCGTTTGCAAGCGTGACGGTATTTCCTTTTTGTTTTTCGGCTTCACTTTCATTGGGCATAAGTCCTGCCCAATAGCCCGTGGTTGGAAACCAAACGCCAACCTCGGCAATGCCCTCTTTTTTCAAGTCGTCGATCGCCGCAGCCATACCTTTTGGGAAACGCTTGGGATCACCCGCAAAGGATCGCAATTTACTCGCGTGCATGGCGTGTACCATGCTGCCAAAATCGCTGTCCTTTGGGATTTCGTTGAGCGCAGGCACGTCCGCCCACATATCGTCGATGATGGCAAACCGGACGGGAACATTCTTTTCCTTAAACTCTCTCGCCTTTTCTAAAAGCCCCTCATGGTTGACTCTAATCTGCATAGAATCCCATGAACACCATCCAAGATAGTTGAACACCTCGGGAACAGTCTTTTTCTCTCGAAGCTGTAACCCGTTATCGAGCAGCTTGCAAACCGCTCTTGCGGCATCCTTCATCAGGGCAAGCGGTTCTTTCCCCGCCAAGCAAACGAAAGCAAGCTGATGCTCACATTTGGTTACGGTATCACAATTGGAATAGGTATAAAATTCAAAGCCATCTTCGCTACCACGGATCAGTGTTTTGAAAATGCTGTCACAAACGGGAAGATAATATGTGTAAGTTTCACCGTTCTTCAAAAGCAGTGCTTGTACCCGTTCAGGCAGTTCGGAAAGAGATGAGCCCCAAAAAGGACGGCACCAAAAAGGTGAGTGGTTTTCGATTGCAAGATATTCAGCAGTGTCGGGAATGTTCAAGGAATAAAACAGCTCCCCCTCGCCGCTGATATAGTAAGCGATTCCTTTTGGAATGCTACGCTCTGTTAATTTTACAGTCGAATTTTTACAATGAAAAGTCATCTTTATTTCCTTTACGTAGATCAAAGGTTCTCCCCACGCTGGCGTACTTCGCCCCCGCGAGAGGATTGTAGGCAAGCTTTTCCCATGGGCTATCGCCGACGATCTGCTCGATTGCGTTGAGGTTTTCCTCGGTATCGGTGATATCGGGGATCAGCGGCGTGCGGAAGGAATGCTTGATTCCACTTGCTTTCAGCCACGCGGCGTTTTTGAGAATGATCTCATTATCTACGCCCGTGTATTTTTTGTGTTGCTCTGAGTCTGCCAATTTGACGTCCATATAGACGAAATCGCAATGGCTGACCACCTTTTGAAAGATGTCGGCGTTGGTAAATCCCGAGGTTTCGATGGCGGTATGCACCTGCCCTTTCAGTAGCGTTAGCAGTTCTGCGCAGAAATCTGCTTGCAGAAGCGGCTCGCCGCCCGAAAGCGTGATGCCGCCTCCCATGGAGTTAAAAAAATCCTTGTGCTTCAGTAGCTTTTCGGCAAGTGCCTCTGCTTCCCATTCCACCCCCGCTACGCTGACGAGGTTTTTCGGGCAGATGTGGAGACACCGTCCGATCTCCTGACATTCGGGGTGATTACACGGCTTTCGGCAGAGCCCACAGGAAAGACAGCCGTTTTGCTTTAAGTATAGTTCCCGTTTGGGAGACAGCCCCTCAGGGTTATGACACCACACGCAATGGAGAGGGCATCCCTTGAAGAACACCGTGGTTCGGATGCCCTCGCCGTCGTGCACGGCAAATTCTTTGATGTCAAAGATTAAGCCTTTCATCTGTTTTCAGCAAGCTGCTCCAAAATTTGATCCTTGATCTGCTCCATGCCTTTTACGGTAGGGTGACCTGCAATCTTTTCTACGTCGTGTAAAAATACTATATCAGTTTTAAAATGCTCACTTGCCGCCTTCATCCCCGCAACGATTTCGTTTTTTAGTCCTGTATTCACCACTTGCACAATGCGTACACCGGGAATTGCCGCCTGCATCCGTGCAATCAGGCAGCAGAGAGCAGGCAGGACAGAGTAAAGATCCTGCTTTTCAAAATGATCAAACTGCACCTCTCCAACAGGAGCGTTACTCCATGAATCGTTCGTAGCTCCGAGAATAAACACGGTATTCACTTCGTTTTCCTGAAAAAAGCATTCCTGAACAAGATGGTCAAATCGAGAAAGGAAGGACGACGTCTCATCCAACCACTCCCGTACCGTATTGCAGATGGATGACCCCGAAAAGCTGTTGTTCTGCACAACCTTCGACCCCGTTTCAGTCATGAGTCTATGCC
>JAGANE010000284.1 GCA_017624395.1 Clostridia bacterium | reverse complement strand
CGGCAGATATCGTCGGTAAGCAGGATCTGAAGGCAGTTCCCATCGCGTTTTATAAAATCGGAAAACCAATCCTCAAGCTCCTTTTTCCAAGCTTCCCAATCCTTGGCAGAGGAGTTCAAAAGCGCAATGGGATCTAAAAAAGACAAGACTTCAAGCGTAGTCAAGGTCGGCAAAGCAATGGGCGGCACCTCATCAACCTTTGGCAACGATGCATCTATGGGGAGCGGCATATGCAGTAATTGATCGGCAACCGTATGCCAGATCTCAGCGGCGGTATTTGGGGATGGCGTCAATGTAATGGAAAAGCGCTCCTTTAAAAACAGCTTTAAGGAAATGGGATAAGGATGACCGACCAGCATAGGAATAGCATGACAGATTGCAAGAAAGCGCTCATAGTCCGAGCCTTGCGACAAGATACGTTCGTCGGTATGGCAAAGGCGCAAAAGAGACGAGCATTCTTCACACCAGATCAATTCGGTCAAATTGGTTGCCTGCACTTCTATCCCCCCTTCCAAGTTCTTAATTGGGTTTATTGTATCATAAAATGAGGCTTTCGTCAATGAATTCCGAAAAAAATCCACTTCAAATTGCAAATTTTTTTCGGATTGTATAGACGAAAACGTTTTTTTATGTTATACTAAATAAGTTAAGAAATACGAAAGGATTGAAACCCCTCATGAATTTTAATGAGTTCAGCCTGATCTATCCGAGCGCCGCCTCACGCAAGCAGCATGATAGCGGAGAAAGTGTTCCCGATATTGATCTGTTTACCCTGCAGGAGCTTGGTCTTTTGGAGGTCTTTCAGCTCAAAAACGGAGATCTTTCCCAATTCTTTACGGTGGATGCCGAGGTCATGCGGTATCGCATGGCAACCTTTGACGATATGCTTTCCTGCCCTGAGCTGACCGAAATGCTCAACAAGCTTGTCCCGATTCTCAACGATATTAACGAGCTGCGCCGCCTTGAGGCTGACAGCGGTGACACCAATGATTATCTTTCAAGCATCACCGAGATCGAGCTATATGTGTCCAGCGTGCAGGCACTTCACAACGGACTTAAGGATATTAAGGACAAGCTGAAAAGCCCTGCATTTTCGGCACTTGCCGATCTTGTCAGTGAGCTTGCCGAAAGTGAATATTACCGCGAGCTGAATCAAAAGCTGGAGGAGCTGACCCAGCGTGTCCGCGAGATCAAGAGTGTGACCGTGGGAGTCAATCTTGATGCTCAGCTTCGTCCGAGTGCGGCAGGCGTGCTTTCCATCAATTCCGAATCCTTTAAATCGGGAGACGTGTTGGACAAGATCCTGCGCCTCAACTTTAAAAACGACAATTATACCTGCATTGCAAATCTTGTTCCGTTTGGAAAAAAGCAATCCGAAAATCAAAAAATGGCACTCTCGTTGGCGTTCAACAGTGCCATTAACGATATTTACAAGGCATCTCTGCGCTCTTGGAAAAGGATTGTGCAGACTTACGTATTGGAAAATACCGAGTTTTTGCTGAATCTGATGCCCGAATTTGAGTTTTTGGTGCGCGGCACGCAAATGCTGCAAGCCCTGCGCAATAAGGGCTGTGTGCTGACGATTCCCGATATTCGTCCGATGAAGGAGAGAGCCTTTGTTGCAAAAAATCTTTACAATCCCTGCGTTGCACTCAAAATTGAGGATGAAATCGTGCCCAACGATATCACCTTTGATGAAAAAGCCACCATTTACGTTTTGACAGGACCTAACCGAGGCGGTAAATCGGTGATCACCTGCGCGGTAGGTCTTTCACAGGTGATGATGCAGCTTGGAATGTACGTTCCCGCAGAGAGCGCGACCATCTCCCCCGTAGACGGTATTTACACACACTTCCCCACCGGTGCCGAGGATACCATTGACAAGGGGCGTCTTGGTGAGGAATGTGCGCGTCTTGGTGAGATATTTGAAGATGTTACCGCAAACAGCTTGGTGCTGCTTGACGAGTCGCTTTCCTCCACGGGAAGCTACGAGGCTTCCTACATTGCGGCTGAGGTTTTGGGCGGACTTGCACACATTGGATGCCGTTGTCTGTTCTCTACGCACCTGCACGAGCTTGCCGCCGAAATTGACAATATCAATGCCCGTTCGCAGGCGTCCGGCGGCGTTGCCATTGACACGTTGGTCGCAGGCATTGTGGGTGAAGGAAAGCGCTCCTTCCGCATTGTTCGTGCCAAGCCCGACGGAAAGAGCTACGCGCGAGATATTGCGGAAAGCTACGGATTGACCTATGAAAGGATCATGGAACGGTTGCAACAGTAAACATGATCCCTCACCATATTTTATATGTGGAACAAAACCGCAAAATTTAAGATCAGCATATAGATCAGCCAAATATCGTGCAATAAAAGGAGCATTCCCGCAAATTTTGTAACGCGATAAAAGGAAAACGTGACGGCAAGTGAGAGACAAAGAATTAAAATTGCCTCTAAGGTACTCAAAAAAACAAGGTGTGCGCCAAAAAACGTAGGATACCAGCAAAGCTCCAACACGGCAAGCAGGACAAAAAACAGCAATCCCTTGTATTTTTCCCCGTCTCTTCCACACGCGCGGTACGCAAGCACAAAGCCTGCCGCACATCCAACGGTAAGAAACGAGAGTGACCACAACAACGTCATGATCCAAACGGGTGGAATGATGGCATCAAGATTCATAGCATGGATCGTTTGATAAGGGCTGCCCACCTTTGCGCGTACGATGATCGCAATCACGGTCAAAAGCGTTCCTATCGCTACCATAACGATGGGATTGGAGCGCTCCATTTCCGAATTCAACCATGCATTCACTGTCATTTTACCGTATTTTTTATGATACAAAACAGCACCTCCCCGCAGAGGTGCTGTTTTTTTTTAGCACCCCTCATTTCACGATATGATGGAGATGCGTTGATTATTCATCGTATTCGGGAAAAGGCTTGGAAAGTAGATAGTCCCAATCCCCCTCGGGCTCGGTCAGGTGTTGTGTGCAGGAACGATTATATTGGGTTGCGGCGTTTGAAATTCCGCAATAATCCCGCCTACCTCCCTGAAAATAGGCTTGCTTAGGATTGTGATTTGGCTCATACTCCTTGGGATCTCCCCCGTAAACATATTGCGCGTCGCTCACCAAAATCTGTATGGGAAAATGCCGCTCAACACGAAGCAGAGCCACCTTGGAAAGTGTATCCTTGGGACAAAAGCCGTGAGAAACCCCGCCTGCCTCGTGATCGTAATCACAAAGCACGTGACATTGGCACGGGGCTTTTGGCTCTTTTCCTGCCAAAAACCAACCAACCTCCGCCCGTGTTCCGCGTGGATCTGCAGTGCATACGTCGGACAAAAGTCCTCCGCTATCCTTACAATAGCTGACACGCACCACTGTGGAAGGAACGTCAAAGGCTTTTTTGCCGCCCTTTTCCTTGACGATCCGCTCCATCACACGGTTCCAGATCTGTGTGCATAGATTGCGCCCCACCAAAGGCTCGGGATACTCATATCCGCACCAAACACCGCAGATCCATTCGGGCGTATAGCCGATAAACCATCGGTCGCCGTCATTGTTGGTGGTTCCCGTTTTTCCCGCACATTCCACAAGCCCATTGAGCGTGATGGACGAGGAGGTTCCGCTTTCCACCACACCCTGCAAAAGTTTGGTCATGATAGCGGCATTGCCCGATGACAGAACAATTTCGGAGTGGTCGGGAGAGGAAAGTAAAATATTGCCGTCGGCATCCAGCACACGGAAATAGGAGCGCCAGGAATGATAGACCCCCGCATCGGCAAACACGGTATATGCCGCGGTCATCTCACGAAGTGTCACGCCGTAATTCAACTGTCCAAGTGAAAGTGCGGCAACGTCGCAATCGCGGTCGATCATGCTATCAAGATGAAATTTTGACTTTGCCCATTGATAGGAACGCTCCAATCCAAGCTGCTCCAAAACACGTACTGCCACAGTGTTGGTAGAATGTGCCACAGCATAGGAAATATTGGTAAGTCCCCGATAAACGTTGGTGGCGTTTTTGGGCCAAGGAGACCTGCCATCGGTACCAAACTGAACGGGTACGTCATCGTAAACGCTCGCCCAATCGATCAGCCCCTCCTCAAGAGCCGGTGCATAGACCGTAATGGGCTTGATTGATGATCCCGGAGGGCGCTTGGTCTGTGTAGCAAAATTTTGCACACGGTTGCCCGTCTTTTTTCCTGCACCGCCAGCAACACCGAGGATATCTCCCGTCCTGCTGTCGATCACAATCAGCGCTGACTGCGCGCTGACTCCACTTTCATTGCTTGGCAGACGTACAGAGGTTTGATAATACTCCTCCACCGTCCTTTGGATTTCGGGATCCATCGCCATATCGATCCGCAATCCTCCCGAATAAACCAATCCCGATGCCATGCTCCGTGTGATACCGTATTCCGAGATCAAATCGTTGATCACATCTTCAATCACCATATCCACGTACCATGAATTGATCCCCTCGCCTACCTCTCCCGCATCATTTCGAGGATTTAAAGAGAGCGGCTCTGCAACGGCTTTACGGTATCCCTCCTCGTCAAGATAGCCTTGGTCGTGCATTTCGGAAAGGATCAGATTTCTCCTTGCAAGATTGTTTTCGGGATGCCGAATGGGATTATAATATGAGGGACTGTTGGTAATGGCGGCAATGGTGGCTGCCTCGGCAACCGTTAATTCGGCTACCGTTTTGGAAAAATAATGCGATGCCGCAGCGGCTACGCCGTCACATTGATCCGAAAAATGAATGACGTTGAGATAGATCTCCAAAATTTCACTTTTATCCAAGGATCGCTCCAGATCCAATGCGTAAAGGATCTCTTGAATTTTACGTTTCATAGAGACGTCATCGTTTCCCGTCACATTTTTGACCACCTGCTGCGTGATGGTAGAGGCGCCAAAGCGTTTTTCTCCTCGCAAAAGATAGTTAAAGCTTGCGGCTGCCGTCCGATACCAATCTACCCCATTATGCTCAAAAAAGCGCTTGTCCTCAATGGCTACAAAAGCATCTATCAGGTGTTTGGGTAACTCAGGATACGAAACGTAAACGCTTTCCTTTTGTGCAAAAAGTCCCGTACTCAGCTCCTCGCGCGCCCCCGTCCGATTGACACGGTCTGAAAAACGGTAAATGAAAAAGTGCGGACTTTCCCCTTTTGCTGTCAACCGAAAAAAATCGGTTGGCAAAGAGACTTCAAATTGGGAGCGTATGAAAGCCCCAACACCAACCAAAAGGATCAAGAGCAATAAAAAAAGCAACGTCAGGATTTTCCAAGCGGTGATCCGAAATCTCCCTTTTTTTGCGCAATCTGTTTTTTTCATATCATTTGCCCCCTTTTATCGGTAGTATTTCACATAAGCGCGTATATTATCCGAAATCAGGGATATGCTATCTTTACCCGATATGCAAAAAAATGAGAGAGGTACAAAACTATGGATTTTTCAAAGCTTACAAGCATTCTTTGCGTCTTTGTGCTATTGGTTTGTCTGACACTTTCAATCACAACGCTGACTGTTTTAAGAAATGCGTTAGAGGAAAACGACGTGCTGCAGGAGGATGCCTCCGCATTGGTGGAGGAGCTGAATGCCTGCGTGGCAGAGCTGAACAGTGCGTTGGCAGACGGTGAATCCATTCCAACCGTCTCCACCCCCGAGGAATCGACCGATGCTGCAAGCGAGTGCTATTGTCTGCGCACGGTCAACGGTAAAATCGGCATTTATACCGCTGAGGGGTATCTTGTACGCTTGCTTGACGTTTTGGTGGATGATCTGCCGCCGACAGATCGCGAGGCACTTTCCAAGGGGATCTGTGTCGGATCATGGCGCGAGGTGATTAGCCTCCTCCAGGATTACACGGCATAAAAAATCGGAGAAAGACCCGAAACGATCTTTCTCCGATAAAACGATTATTGATTTTGGTTAGAACCGATCTCCTTGATGCTGGTCACAAGTCCTGCCAGACCTTGAATTTCGGACGGAATAATAATTTTAGTTGCTTTGCCGTCAGCGGCCTTTGCAAATGCCTCCAAGCCCTTAATGGCAATCACGCCGTCGCCGGGCTGAGACTCATTGATCATGCGAATACCGTCTGCAGTTGCTTTTTGAATGGAAAGAATTGCAGCAGCTTCACCCTCTGCCTCGCGGATTTTGGACTCCTTGATTGCCTCGGCACGCAAAATCTGCGATTGCTTTTCTGCCTCTGCCTCCAAAATCATGGATTCCTTTTTACCCTGTGCTACGAGAATGGTTGAATTCTTTTCACCCTCGGCACGCAGAATCGCTTCACGGCGCTCACGCTCTGCCTTCATCTGCTTTTCCATGGCATCCTGAATTTCCTT
>JAGANE010000283.1 GCA_017624395.1 Clostridia bacterium | reverse complement strand
GGGGAGGATCGATTTTGAAAAGCCGAGCTTTTGGACGGCGGCGGTATCAAAGCAGTTGCTTTGAAGGTCATAAAGACCAAGACTTGCCGCATCCGAGGCATGAACAACGGGGGAGGTGCGGTCTGCAAGCTTCATTGCCAAAAAGTCATGCACGGTACAAAGCTGAACGGCATCCTTGGGAATCATACCGTTGCAGTGATGATAATAGTGCGTTGCAAGACCGTAGCCCGCCGCCACGGGATACCCCGTGGTGCGGCGGATAAATTCGACGTAGCTCTCACCGTTTTCCTTTTCCTTGGCAGCGCGTGCGTCCTGCCACGTGTAAAGCGGGCTGACGGCGTTGCCGTTGGCATCAAGGTAAACGATGCCGTGCATCTGTCCCGTAACACCAATGGCACTCGGCATGCCAAATGCGGTCTCCAGCTCTTCAAGCAGCCCGTATGCGGTTTTCAGGATCACGTCGGTGTCCTGCATTCTTGCAAAGGCGTCGGGAGAAGCGATGGCAGAGGTGTTTGCGCGATTGATGGCGTGCAGAAGTTTGTCATTTTCGGTATCGTAAGCCAAGGCACAGATGCTGGTGGTTCCTATATCGATCCCAAACGTATATCCCTTCATTCGTTGCCTCCGATATTTGCGGTGGAGGAGGGATCAAGACGGCGGATAATGTCCTCTTGTACGTCGGGGGAGAGGTCAAGGAAGTTGACAAAGGTACCGTGAATACGCACGATGTAAACGCCGCTGGGGGCATATTTTTTGGGATCCTTCAAAAGCTTGCGCAGCGTTTCGGGTGTGGTAACGTTGACGTAGAGGTAGAAGGGCTGAATTCCCTCTGCCGAGGGATTGAAGAACAGCGGCTCGATCACTCTTTCCTTAAACTGCATGCCCTTATCCGCAAGCTCCTCGGCGGGGAAGTACTTGGGATCAATGCCGAGGTGAGAAGCGTAACCGCCGCACATCTTGGAGAAGGGGAGCGCCATGTTGGAGAGCATACGCATGCCAAGTCCGCTATCGGCTGAGCCGTACAGCGGGTCAACGCCGTAGTTCATCATATCGCGTGCAGGTCTGCCCGAGGGCATAGCGCCCACCCAATAGCCGTAGGTGAGGTGCGTTGTGGGGCTGGACCAGTCGGCGCGGAAGGTGTTTCCGAGATAGTTTTTGGTGTTGTTGATGAGATCCGAAACTCGGTTGGCGATCTCTGCCGCTTCTGCATCCACCTCGGGAATGTTGTTGCCGAACTTGGGGCAGGAAAGCAGATACTTGCGCAGTTCGTCGTCTCCCTCAAAATTGTTGGCAAGGGCATTGATCAAACGATCTGCATCCTCGGGACGCTCGCGGAGCAGGTGATCGACCGCGATCAAGGAATCGGCAACCACCGAAAGACCGTGAATCAGACAACCCGATCCGTTGTATTTGGTTCCCTGATGCTCTGTGTCGCGGGTATCGTAGCCGTAATCAAGTCCGCTCATAAAGCAGGAGAGGAAGGGCACGCGCAGATTGGACAGTGCGCGGGAGGCACCGTTTGCCGCATTTGCCATGGAGACCACCGCGCTTTCTACGTTCTCGTAGAATTTTTCGCGCAGGCGGGGGAGAAGCTCATTTGCGGGAATCTTTTCAAAGTCGCAAAGCTTTTTGCCTGTGATGGTTGAAACGCCGCCGCTGAGCGTCAGCTCTAAGATCTTGGGCAGGTTGAGCCAGCTGTTGGTGGTGTTGGCGTTATCCTTTCCGCGGATCAAAGGCTCCTGACAGCCCGCCACGCTGTAGCTTTCCAGATCCTCGCGGTCAACGCCCTTTGCCTCCAGGATCGGGAACAGAGAGTCGTCGTTAAAGAGCGAGGGCGTCAGAACACCGGGAGAGAAGAAGAAGCGTCCAAGCTCCCGATACATTTTGTCGGGGGTGTTTTTATGCAGCTTGACCGAAAGGATGGGCTGCGGAAGATTCATTTCAAAGTATGCGTCAAGGAGCGCATAGGAGATGGGGCAGGTGAGATCGTTTCCGTCGTAATCTCTGCCGCCTACGATCAGGTTTTGGGAGATTGCCCAGCTTCGGTCTGCAACGTTGAAGAATACCAGGAAGTGGCAAAGGAGTGCCGCGGCATCCTCGCGCGTCATTCCGTGACGGTAAGGCTCAAAGATGCGGTCTGCATTTCCAACCGAAAAGGCGTAAGGGTTGGGTGCCTGCTCAATGCACATGATCTCCCAAAGCAGCATAAAGCTTTGGATTGCCTCGAACAGATCGCGCGCGCCGTACATCGGAACGCGGGCAAGCGCATTGGAAAGCCTTTCAAAGCGAGCGGCTTTTTCGCTGTCGCCTGCCTTGACGGCGTCGGCATGCTTTTCAGTGCGATCTCACGGTAGCGTCCTGCCAAAAGCTCCGCACATCCGAGAGCGTCGGCAAAGGCAAGCAGATTGTCCTTCTTTTCGGCATCGGTCTCGGTAGCGGCTTTTGCCTTGGCGGTTTCGATCAGCTCCTTTGTTCCGTATTGCAGAGCGGTTCCAAATTCGGGGATCAGATGTCCCGTCACCTGCTCAACAAAATAGATGACCTCGCCCGTGTAGTTCTCCACGCTTTTGTACATGGCGTTGAGTTGGCTGACGTAGGGGGTTTTGAGCGTATATTGACGGAGCTTTTCAATTCTTTCCTCGGTAAATTCCTCGTCGGGGTCAATGTCACCGTACACGGCGGTGGGATCGCAGTAGCCGCTAAAGGTCTCTACGCGGAAGGAAGGATTGATCAGTGCGTAGGTACGCGCAAAGGCATCACGCTGGGTGCCTGCAAAAACTGCGTTGTCCGAGATTGAGATCGGCAGTGCGTTCAGCTCGTCCGCAAGAAGCGCGGCTGTTTTGCGCTCCTCGGAGAGATCCTTGTATTTTTCTTCATTCTTTGCGGCGGTTTCACGGATCTGAAACCAGCCGGTCAGCTTTGTAATGGCTCGTTCCTCGCGAAAAAGCTCCTTTGCAAGCTGAATGATGTCCTGATTTTTCGTGTTCATAGTTTCACCTTTCCTTATATATAAAATAGTCTGTAAGCTTATGTTTGGATCGTGGGGATCCCCGCCTCCAAAAAGGCGGTGCGGATTTCGGCAAGCCTTGCGGGGGAGAGAAATCCGTTTTGTACGGTATATTCCATACCGTGCTGCTGCCATTTGATTTTTCCGTATTCGTGATAGGGGATCAGCTCAACGGTTAGCGCGGGATTTTGGGGAAGTTCCGCAAGGAATTTACAAAAGCCCTCGATACAATCCTTGTCGGTATTATATCCGTTGACCAAGGGGATGCGCAGGGCAAGCTGACGTGTGGATGCCGCAAGACGGATATTGTCCGTTACGGTTTGTAGCTCTGCCCCCATGATCCTTTGGTGTGCGTTTGGAATGGTATGCTTGAGATCCATCATCAAATGATCAACGTAGGGGAGTAGCTCACGTAGCCGAGGATGAGACGCGTTGCACTCAATTGCTGTATGCACGTTTTCTTCCTTTAATTTATGGAGAAGCTCCAAAAGCGCCTCGAATTGCAGTGTTGGTTCCCCTCCCGTAAAGGTAACGCCTCCGCCGGAGAAGAACATCGGGCGAGATCTTAAAATCTCCGCCAGCATTTCGTCCACCGTAACGGTCGTTGTGGCGGTGTCGGGGGCAAAGCACTCGGGGTTTGCGCACCACGGACAACGGAAATTACAGCCGTACAAATGGTAGACCAAGCGATTTCCCGGGCCGTCCTGCGAAAAATTAAAGCCCTTTTGAAAATATTTGATTTGGTTCAACGGCACAAACATCTCCTTTCCGTTATCGCTTATCCTTATTATACCACATTTTTTTGAAATGTCAAGCCTTGAACAAAAAGAAAACAAAAAGAGAAGTTTATTTTTTACCAAAGTTTTTTACATTCGGTTGTTGATAATTCACAAAATTTGCAAAAACCGCAATTTACTATTGACAAAATTCATTTTTGTGGTAAAATAGTAGTGTGAGTTGGTTCTAACTTTGAACAAATCAAACCGAAGGAGGGTGAAAACGCTTAAAATAAAGACAATTTTTCAGCGCAACCCCAAAATCAAATAAATATAAAGGAGGATTTTATGAACAAAAAAACAAGACTTCTGTTGCTTTTCCTGTCTTGCCTGCTTCTTTTGACATCGGCGTTGAGCTTTGTCGGCTGTGATAAGACGCCGGAGAACGAGGAGGGGACAACGGGCGCTCCCGCAGAGGAGGGGACGCAGGATCCTTGGAGAGATGATCTGCCTGCGGGCTTGAAGTTTGAAAACGAGGAGATCAGATTTGTCATTGGTGAGGTCAGTGCGGGCTTGGGTGGCACCTTTGCCGAGCGCTCGATCGCAATTGACGGTTACTCTCTTGGCGATGCGGGCACCAACACCGTTGACGAGCAGGTATATTACCGCAATCTGAACGTGGAGGATCGCCTCGGTGTTGTCATCACCCCTTACGCGCTCAATGATGCCGTGATCAGAAAGTCGGTTTACACCGATCTTCGCTCGGGACTTTCCGAGTACGACGTGATCGCGGCGTATCAGGCACACGATATTTCTATGGCAACCGAGGGACTGATCCTCAACTTTAACGCCATGGAGCAGTTTAGCGCCAATTACGTGGACGTTGATAAGGAATATTGGTCCAAGAGCTACAGTGAGGCAATTGCCTACAAGGATGCCATGTATTGGGTAACGGGTGATCTTTCTCTGCGCTATCTTGGCGGTATGTACTGTACCTTTGTAAACCTTGACATCTACAACGATGCGCTTGCCGAAACGTGGGGCAACATCTACGATCTGGTTGACAATAAGGGTTGGAACCTTGACGTAATGGCGCAGATGATCGAGCAGGCGTGGGTATCGGTTGACGAAACTCCCGATGAGACCGATACACTTGGCTTTGTGATCGAGAAGATCGACCCGTTGGACGGTATGACAATCGGTGCCGGGGTAACCTTTAGCAACAAGGACTCCAACGGTGACGTTACGATCACTTTGGCTGACAACAAGGGAAATCCCAACGCGCTTACCTTTGCGCAAAAGATTTACGATATTCTTTATGGAAACAACAAGGGCTCTCTCGTGATGGAAAGCAAGCACTCCAGCAACAGCATGGGTCAGTTTGCAGAGGGGAACGTTCTCTTTTCCCACGATAAGATCCTGACTGCCGAGGTATTCCTGACCGAGATGGAAAGCTACGGCATCATTCCTTCGCCCATGCTCAACGAGGCGCAGGGTGCTTACCGTGCGGGGATCCATGACGGTTGCTCTCTGTACGGAATCTACTCGCAGAGCACGCAAAAGGCGGCAGCAGCCGCAACGCTGGAGGCAATGGCTTCCATGTCCAACGCCGTAACCACCGCGTACTATGACGAGGCGCTGAAGTACCGTTATTCGCGCGATCCCGAATCGGCAGAAATGATCGATCTGATCCGCGATAGCGTATACGTTGACTTTGCTTTTGCATGGGGCAGAAGCCTGAACAATATCCACAACTATTACCGCACGGCAGTCAATTCCGAAACCGCACCGTCGGTGACTACCTTTAAAAAGGGTGCAAACGGCTGGAATGCCAAGCTTGAGCTTCTATTGACCGCGCTGATCAATCAGAGCGGTTTGGTTGAAGAATAAACATACATAAAGAAAGGATTTTTGATTATGAAAAAGTTACTTGCTGCTTTACTGACCGTTGCAATGCTGATCGGCGCATTTGCAATCCTTCCCTCTGCTGCCGAGGACGAATTTGCCGCCTACACCAAGATCGCTACCGAAGCAGATCTGTTGGAGTTTATCGAGGACGTTGGCGCTGACGGCGAGGGCGACCTGTACTACGTTCTCACTGCTGATATTACCATGACCGCTGCATGGACCAACATTGACTGGTTTGCAGGCGTGCTGGACGGCAACGGACACAAGATCACCCTGACCCAGCCTCTGACCGCTCCCATGTTCAATGATATTGACACCGCGGCGATCATCAAAAATCTGACCATTGACGGCATCAACCGCACGGGAACCGCCGACGGCGTTTACGGCTTTTGCAGAAAGAACGACGGTAACGTATGGGACGTCAACTTTACCAACGTAAAGCTGGTCAGCCCCGCAAAGGACGTTGGATTGATCGATAAAAACTACGGTACGCTTTCCCGCATCAACGCAACGGTTGATATTCAGGGTAAGGGCGACCGCGCTGCAGGTCTTGCAGTCAGAAACGAAGGCACCATTCGTTACAGCAACATGTTCGGTACCGTAAAATCCAATTATCACGTCGGTGGCTTTACCTCCGATGCCAAGAACGGCATTTTTGAAGGCTGCGTCAACTATGCAACCGTCATCGCCACCTGCAGCCGTGCAGCAGGTATTGCTGCAACCTGCAGAGAGGATACCAAGTTTATCAACTGCATCAACTACGGTAACCTCTACGCTTGGAGATCCAATGATGCAAACAAAAAATACGACACCAAGATCTCCGGCATGGGCTGCTGGAACAACAAGAATGACGGTGGCGTCCAGGCTGAAAACTGCCTCAACGTCGGTCTTTTGATCGGTAACGATACCTCTACCTGCATCGGAGCAATGAGTGCCGAGACCAACGTTGGCTCCAACGCTCCCGGCTCTGCTGTTACCACCTTTACCAACTGCTACACGCTGGAGGGCGTGATCCAAAAGTTTACCAACACCAATCACACCGCTTCCGATTTTGACTATACCGCATATACCCCCTACACCGATATCGGCACCGATGCCGCAATCCCCGCCTTCAGCGGCACCGCAGTCAGCGCAGACGTGCTGAAGTCTGCAGAGATGATCACCAAGCTCGGCTCCGCATTCCAGCTCAACACCGGCGCAGATAAGGATCAGTATCCCATCATTCTCGTTGCTGATACCACTCCTTCTCCCGCTCCCGAAATCGAGTCTGACGATCCGCCTGCTGATACTGAGCCCGTAACCGATCCTGTAACCGAGCCCGTGACAGAGCCCGAGACCGATCCCAAGACCGAAACGACTACCAAGGCTCCCACAGCATCTGACAATACTGAGAGCGGATGCGCCAGCGTGGTTGGCTTTGCATCGGTTGGTCTGATCGCTCTTGCGGCAGTGGCTCCCGTAGTGCTTCGTAAAAAGAAGGAAGATTAAAACCAAATTCTTGAGTTTTGTAATTTAGAAAGAGAATATCCGAAATTAAATTTACAGAATCAAGTAGGGCAGTTGTAAATGCTTGCATCTACAACTGCCCTTTGTGTATTCATAAATGGCGAGGCGCGCGTTACAGCTTTTGCTCAAAATAACGGTTGATAATGGCGGCGCATACCGAGGAGCTGGCTTCGTCGGGTCTCATTTTGGAGAAGTAAACGCAGACCTCGTGCGTGCGTGTGATGACAGAGCGTTGATTGATCCGCTCCTGCAGCATCTGCGCAAGCTTGTCACTGCGATAGGAAAGCTGACCGTGTATGATCACGCCGTCCAGATCAAACATATTGATCGTGTTTGCGATCGCGCAGGAGAATTCATCGGCTACGTATTCCAAAATCTGTGTGGATTCGCGGTCGCCCATGTAGGCGTCGTCCACCAGCTTTTCGTAGGAGGAAAAACCGAATTTTTCCTGTAAGGTCTTGATGTTGATATACTTTTCCAAGCATCCCTTGTTTCCGCAGGAGCAGGGAATTCCGTTGGCGTGAACGCTGGTATGTCCCAATTCTCCCGCAAAGCCGCCAAAGCCGCGGTAAATATTGCCGTTTGTCATAATTGCCGAACCGATACCATCCGAAACAACGACAAACATATAGTTTTTAAAATTATGACTGTCATCAATCATATATTGCTGCATGGTCAAAAGAACCGAGTTGTTATCTACCGTTACGGGAAGTCCCGAGCGCTGACGCAGATAATCTCCAACGGTTACGTGATGGAAAAATTCAAAATCCGGTGGATTTAAGATTTTTCCCGTGACGTAATCCAACGGTCCGGGGGCGCTGACGCCGATGCCGATGCATTTTTCTACCGGAAGCTTGAGCTGATCCAAAAAACGCAAAATTTCCTCGTAGGCAAAATCCAATGCTTCATAAGGATTGCCCCATTGTGAGATTTTGTGGTTGGAGTAGGCAAGAATGTTGGATTTTAGATCTGTAATACAGATATAAATGTATTTACGGTGCAAAGCGATGCCCGCGGCAACCCTGTGATCGGGAATGATGTCCAAAAGGATCTGCTTGCGTCCGCGTGTGGAGGAGGTGGCTCCTACCTCAATGATCTGTCCCTCCTTGATCAGGTCGTTTGTGATCATTGTCACTGCCGATTTTGACATGTTTGATTTTTTGGAAATATCGGCGCGGGAGGTCGGTCGCCTGCGGATATAGTTTAATATCAACGCGCGATTGTCATTTTTAATGGTTCTTACGTTATGGGGTGAGTTTTTCATTCCAAATCCTACCTTTGATAACAAATTATGCTAATTTGTTTGCTTTTTGTTATATCATACCACAAAAAAAGTGCTTTGTAAAGTCTTTTGTTCTGATTTTTAAAAAATAAACCTCAAAAAGAGGAAATAGTTCGCATATCAAATTTTTTACCGAAAGGAATCAAGCCATGAGTCATCAATCGATTCTTCATCAACCCATCTTTTTTGAAAGGAACCGCGTTTGGCGTGTTTATACGGGCGGAAAGCTGTTTTCGAACTTTTTTGGAGATCCCGCCGAGGATAATCTGTATCCCGAGGAGTGGGTATGCTCCTCGGTGCATGCGCTCAACGGAGACGACCGCGATCCCAACGAGGGGGTTTCCATTGTGCGGGGAACCAATATTCCGTTTGACAAGCTGTTGGAAAGCTATCCGGACGAGCTTTTGGGCAACCGTAGCGAGCTTGGCGTGCTTGTCAAAATGCTGGACAGCGCCATTCGTCTGCCCGTACAATGCCACCCCGATAAGGCATATTCAAGAAAATATCTTTCCTCCGAGCATGGAAAGGCAGAGTCTTGGGTGATTTTGGATACCCGCGAGAATGCTTGCATCTATTTTGGATTTCGGGATCGCATCAGCAAGGCGGATTTTGAAAAAGCGGTTGCGGCAAGCGAGACCGATCCCTCGGCAATGTCCAAGCTTTTGAACCGTATTCCCGTCAAAAAGGGAGACGTATTTTTTATCGGTGCCAAGATGATCCACGCCATCGGTGCGGGATGCTTCTTGTTGGAAACACAGGAGCCCACCGACTTTACCATTCAGCCTGAGCATTGGTGCGGCGACATTAAGCTGACGCCCGAGCAGATGTATCTCGGTCTTGATCCCGATATTGCTTTGGATTGCTTCAATTACGATATTGCAGGCGAGGAGGCAATTGCACTGGGACGTAAAACGCCCACACTTGTTTCCGATAACGGAAAGGTACGCGACGAGCTTTTGATCTCCTTTGACGATACCCCCTGCTTCGCTGTTCGGCGTATTACGCTGAAGGATGGCGAGATCCGGGGTACCGAGTGTCCTGCCATTTACGTTGTGACCGAGGGCGCGGGAGAGGTGCGCTATCCCGATGGAAGTGCCGAAATGAAGAAGGGTGATTACTTCTTTATGCCCGCATGCCTGAAGGATCGCTTTACGTTGGCAAGCAAGGGACACATGGAGGTCGTGGTGTGCATTCCTCCGAAGGAGACTGAATGAGGCGGCTTTGTCTGATCCTTTTGGTGCTGTGTACGCTGTTGATCTCCTGCCAAACGGGGGATTCCCCCGTGACGGATTGCGGAACGGCTACCGTAACGGGATCCGAAAACGAGACCGAGACAACGACGGCGGCACCGCCCAAAAAGAGCATCACCTTTAACGTCATGTCGTTTAACGTTTATTATAACGAGGCGGTAAAGCATCCAAACAACAATTCCGAGTATCCGATCGATACCACCGTCAAGGTGCGCGGTCCAAAGCTCAAGGCATTGCTGGAGGGGGAAAAGATCGATATTTTCGGCGTGCAGGAGTTTTCCGAGGCATGGCGCAATTGGATGAAGAAAAATCCGCTGGGAGGCTATGCCTACGTCGGTGGCTATACCGAAAGCACAGGGGAGTCGGGCTACGTGTTTTATCGCGAGGATAAATTCAGCGTTGCTGAGTATGGCGTGTTCTGGCTTTCCGAGGGTGCCCCCACAACGCCTGCCAACTCGTGGCATGGTGACCATGATCGCAGCTGTACCTGGGCGATCATGCAAAGCAAGGAGAACGGCAAGTATTTTCTGTTCATGGATACGCACCTTGACAACGCCGGCGTTGCCGCAAGAAACCGCGGCTCGCGCCTGATCGTGGAGCAGATCGCGCTTTTGCAAACAAAGGTCAAGGATCAATACGGCGTTGCCGATTGCCCCGTGATCCTTGTGGGAGATATGAACAGCTTGCCCGAAAGTCTTGTTTATCAGACCTTTACCGAGGTGCTCAGGGATGCCCGCACGGTTTCGCTGGGCGATAGTGTGGATGCAAAGTATTCCACCAGCCCCGGCATGAGATATTATCGGGACGGCGAGGATTTTCTTGCCAACGGTCATCTCATAGACTATATTTTTGTATCCAAAAGCATTACCGTAAAAAAGTATTCCATGATCCACACCTCCAGTAACCGTTGCCCCTATGGCGAATACATTTCGGATCACAACGCCATCATCGCAAGGATTACGCTGTAAAGGAGTTGTATATGAAAAAGCTGCTTTTGCTTTTCCTTTCTCTTTGTCTTTTGCCGGTCTCCTGCAACGGCGTGTACAACACGGAGATTACGACCGACGGCGGGGACGCCTTGGAATACACAACCGCCCCGACAACGGAGGATCGCGGAACGCCTGGCAGTGTCCTCAACATGATGTCGTTCAATATTTACGGACTCAATCAAATGACGGTTGCCAAAAACAAAAGCGACTATGCCATTGACTGTACGATTGCCACGCGAGGTCCCAAGCTCAATGCGCTTCTTAGGGGTGAGGCAATTGATATTGCGGGACTACAGGAGGTCACGGCGGATTGGAGAAGCTGGCTGACCGAGCATCTTGACGACGACTATGCGTTTGTGGGATATTCCACCCGTGATACGGGTGAGGGCGGCATTGTGCTTTACCGAAAGGGTGTGTACAGCGTGCTGAACAGCGGCGTATTCTGGCTGGTAGACGGTGCGCCCAAAACCCCCGAAAAGCATTATACTTCAAATTTTGACCGTATGTGTACGTGGGTTGTTTTCAGGATCAACGAAACGGGAGAATACTTTCTGTTTTTAGATACCCATCTCGATACCTCCGAGGAGGCTCAGCCGTCGCAGGCAAGAGCCTTGGTCGGACAGATCCCCACCCTGCAAGCCGAGGTGGCACGTCTTGGGGTGAGCGATTGTCCCGTGATCCTTGTGGGAGACATGAACTGTCGCCCCGGAAGTGAGCCGTACGGTGTGATCAACGCGTGCTTGCAGGATGCGCGAAGGAGCTCAGAGGGGGAGACGTTGGATGACCGTTATTCCACAAGCCCCGGGCTTCGCTATTATCCCAATTCCTACACATACGTGCGCGACGAGCATGTGATCGATCATATTTTTGTTACCGACCAAATCACGGTCAACCATTACAAAATGATCCATACCGCGGGCAATTACTGTGAGTACGGCGCGCATATTTCGGATCATAACGCCATTATTGCAAGCATTACCATTCCCAAAGGAGAACAACCATGAAACGTTTAAAATTGATTTTGTCCGCGCTTCTTCTGCTGACGCTGTTGTTGAGTGCCTGCACGCCCGAGGGCAACGTTACGCCCGAAACGGTCGTGACCGATCCTGCGACCGAGGCACCCACCGAGGCGCCCGTCCCCAAAACGGTGATGAAGGTGATGTCCTTCAACGTATGGGGCGGCAATTCAAGCAATCAGACCACCGCCGACGGAAGCAATAAACGGGTAGATGCCCGTGTTTCCGTGCGCAGTAAAAAGCTGAACGTGATGCTGGATGCCGAGGCGATCGACATTGCGGGATTGCAGGAGGTCAAGGACGAGTGGAAAACGTGGATGCGCAACGAGATGGACGAGCGCTATGCCTTTGTGGGCAGATCAACACAGGAAACGGGCGAGGGCGGCTACGTGATCTATCGCAAGGATAAATACACCGTCAAGGATAGCGGCGCCTTTTGGTTGGTGGAGGGCGCACCCACCACACCCCAAAAGCATCCCGACAGCAATTTTGACCGTATGTGTACCTGGGTGATTTTTCAGGTCACTGCCACGGGCGAATACTTTTTGTTCCTTGATACGCATCTTGATACCGTGGATTCGGTACGCGCGGGACAGGCGACCGTGCTTGTCGGACAGATCCCGATTTTGCAGGCAAAGGTAAAGGAGAGCTACGGAACCGAGAGCTGTCCCGTGATTTTGGTGGGAGATATGAACTCCGAGATCGACACCGAGCCGTATAATATCATGTCAAAGGTGCTGTGCGATACCCGCACCTACTCCAAGGGAAGCACCGTGGCAAGAGATTTTTCCACCAGCCCGTGGTTCTGGTATTGCAAAACTGAGGCGGACTATAAAAAGGACGGACATTACATTGACTATATTTTTGTTTCCAAGGGAATTACGGTAAAAAATCACAAGATGATCCAGACCGCAACCAATCTTTGTCCATACGGCTCGTATATTTCGGATCACAATGCCATGATCTCGGAGATCGAGCTGCCATAAACGAAAGGAGCTACCATGAAAATCTTATCATTTAATCTCTATGGCATCAACCGACAGACCGTTACCCGTTCCAAGCCCGAAAGACCCGTAGATGCTACCTCCGCGCACCGAGGCACGTTGCTGAGAAAGCTTTTGGTGGGGGAGAAGATCGACATTGCAGGCTTTCAGGAGATGCAACCGCATTGGAGAAATTGGATCCGCGACAATCTTTCCGATCTTTACGGAACGATCAGTGCGGAGTTTGGAGACCACAAGGATGCCAACACCATGATCTATCGCAAGGAGTGCTTTGAGGCGCTGGACTTTGGCAGCTTTTATCTGGTGCCGGGTGCCCCCGGAATTCCCGCCAAGAACCCAGAAAGCCATTTTGCACGCGTTTGCCTGTGGGTGGTGCTGAAGGAGCTTGCTACGGAAAAGCACTTTTTGTTCCTTGCAACCCATCTGGATACCGTAGAGTCGGTCAAGAGCGAGCAGGCAAGGGTGGTGGTCGATAGCGTGGAGCCGCTCCGAGAGGCGGTCAAGACCAAATACCGCGTTGACGATTGTCAGCTGATCCTGGTGGGAGATATGAATTCCCAGCCCGATGCCGAGCAATATCCGATCCTGACCGAGCGGTTGCGTGATTGCCGCCTTGCCTCCACGGGACACACCGAGGACGGCGTGACCTCAACCAGCCCCGGCTTTACCTATTGCGAGAGCGAGGCGGACTATGTAAGAAACGGTCATATTATTGATTACGTATTTGTTACCGAGGGGATCGAGGTCAAGGAATACACCATGATCCATGCCGCAACCAATCTTTGCCCCTATGGGGAGTATATTTCGGATCACAATGCCGTGATTGCGGAGCTTGAATTACCCTAAATTACCGAAAGAAGGAAAGATCATGAAAATCATGTCGTTTAACGTATTGAGCAAGGATACCGCGGAGCAAAAAACGCGCGGTGTCAAGGAGGTCACGGTCAACGGATACGTCAGCGCACGTGCCCCGATGTTCAATCAGATGCTGGATGGAGAGCTGCCCGACGTCGTTGGCTTGCAGGAATGCTCCGCACCGTGGCGTGCGTGGCTTGGCGAGCATCTCAATCCCAAATATGCTTGCGTGGGCAATCACACCAAGGCAACGGGAGAGGCGGGCTATATTTTGTATCTCAAAAACAAATTTCAGGTATTGGAAAACGGCTTTTTCTGGCTTGCCGAGGGTGCGCCGCAGGCTCCCGTGGTGGGTTGGGATGCCAAATTTGACCGCATTTGCTGCTGGGCGTTGTTTGAGTGTCTGCAATGCGGAAAGCGTTTTTTGTTCCTTGATACGCATCTTGACCATGAGGGAAGCATTGCAAGACCCAATCAGGCAAGAGTCATTTTGGAGCAGATCAAGGAGCTGACGGAGATGGCAAGACGCAAATACGGCATCAAGGACTGTCCCGTGATCTTGGTAGGGGATATGAATTCCCGTCCCGATTCCGAGGCGTACGCCGTATATACCTCTTATCTCAACGATGCGCGCATTCATTCCAAGGGAAACACGCTTCCCGACGAGATTTCCACCAGCCCATGGTTTTGGTATTGTGAGAGCGAGGCGGATTATTGCCGCAATTTCCATATCATCGATTATATTTTTACGTCATCCAACGTCACCGTTCAAAATTACGGAATGATCCACACCTGCACCAATCTTTGTCCCTACGGTGCCTATATTTCGGATCACAACGCGGTGATTGCCGAGGTCATGCTCTGATCTTGGTGACATTCCCTTTTTCGGAAAGGAACAAAACATGGATTTTTTAAAGGATAAGATCAGGGTGACGCTGGAGCAGCTTGACCGTCACCGCAAGTCGTGGAGCTTACCCATAAATGACTTTTTATATATGGAGTGTGATCCAAAGACCGACAACGTGTTGCCTTGCGCGGACGATCCTCGCTTTGCGCCCATTACCACGCTGCCCGATTGGAGGATCGACGCTGACTGTCATGCGTGGTTTTACAAGCACCTGACGTTGCCCGAGGAGGTACGCGGACAAAAGCTGCGATTTGAGGTCTGGACGGGAAATTTCGGTTGGAACAATCAGGTCACTCCGCAGTTTATCGCCTATGTGGACGGCAAAATGATACAGGGCATGGACGTCAATCACATCAGCATTTCTTTGGGCAAAAAATGCGATTACGAGGTGCATCTGTACGCCTATTCGGGCGCGATTAAGCAGGATTTTAAAATGGTTGCATCGGTCTACGTTACCGATGAGCTTTGCGAAAAGGTCTATTACGATCTGCTGCTGCCGTATCAGCAGTTGGATTGTCTCAATCCCCTGACCAAGGAATATGCCGATATTTTGGAATCTCTCAACACCGCAACCAATCTCATTGATCTGCGCCAAGCACCAAACGGGGACTTCCGCACCTCTCTTGCAGCGGCAAACGAGTATTTGGAGCGCGAGTTTTACGGACAATATTGCCGTACCACCGAAAAGAGCGTGATCACCGTCGGACACACGCACATCGATTGCGCGTGGAAGTGGACCTTTGCGCAAACCAGAGAAAAGGTACAGCGCTCGTTTTCCAATATGATGGTCAATATGCAGGATTTTCCCGAATTTGTTTTTATGCAATCACAGCCCCTGCTGTATCAATTTACCAAGGAGGAGGCTCCCGAGCTGTACGAAAAGATCAAGGAAAAGATCAAGGAGGGCAGATGGGAGGCAGAGGGCGCGATGTGGGTAGAGCCCGATTGCAACCTGCCGTCGGGAGAATCCTTTGTGCGTCAGTTGCTTTACGGAAAGCAGTTCTTCCGTGACGAATTCGGTGTGGAGAGCCGTGTATTCTGGGAGCCCGACGTCTTTGGCTACAGTCCCGCGTTGCCGCAGATTTTGCGCAAGAGCGGTGTGGAATATTTTGTCACCTCCAAGCTTGGATGGAACGAAAAAAATACATACCCCTACGATATTTTTAAATGGCGTGGCATTGACGGCACCGAGATCAACAGCTACTTCCTCACCTCGCAGGAGCGTGTACCCGACGAAAAGGAATACCGCCGCAAGGTGGTTTACAGTGCCCGCATGACGCCCGCCTTTGTCAATGGCTCTTTCCATCGGATGCAACAAAAAAATCTGACCTCCGAGGTCTTGATGCCCTTTGGAAAAGGAGACGGCGGAGGAGGCCCCAACGCGTTGGATCTGGAGGGTTACCGTCGACTTTCGCGCGGATTGCCGGGCAGTGTGACCGTAAAATACGGCTTTGTCCGAGATTTTTTAAAGCGTTTGTTTGATCGCAATGAGGGTAATGACCGCCTGCCCACGTGGGATGGGGAGCTTTACTTTGAATTGCACCGTGGTTGTCTGACCTCCATTGCAAAAAACAAGAGATTTAACCGCATATGTGAGTTTTTGTATCCCAACGTTGAACAGCTTGCCGTGCTGACGGGGCTTTTCCTAGGTACGGCTTACCCAAAAGCCGAGTTGCAAAAGGCTTGGCTGACCATTCTCAACAATCAATTCCATGATGTGATTCCGGGTTCGTCGATCAAAGAGGTCTACGACGTCAGCGACATAGAATACGCCTCGCTGCTGGAGTGGGGAAGCAAGACCGAGCAGGCACTGTTAGAGGCGATTGCCGAAAAGGTGAACACCAAGGGCGGCGTGCTGGTCTACAACCCGCACTCGGCAGTCAGGAGCGGAAATGTTCGCGTGGACGGAGAATTGGTCTACGTGGAGGGCATTCCCTCCAAGGGCTGGCGTGTGGTAACTCCCAAAAAGGCAGAAGGTCGTGTCAAGGCCAGCGAAGGAAGGTTGGAAAACGATTACTTTATCGTAGAGCTTGACAAAGCCTGCGAGATCACCCGTCTGTATGACAAAAAGAACGACCGCGAGGTCCTGCG
>JAGANE010000282.1 GCA_017624395.1 Clostridia bacterium | reverse complement strand
TGACGAGCGTCTTGGCTGGACGGGAGATACGCAGGTCTTTTGCCGTACAGGCGCGATCAACTTTGATGTGGAAAAATTCTTTACCAAGTGGCTTGGTGATGTCGCGCTTGAGCAATCGCCCGAGGGTGCGGTGGAGGGAATTGTTCCGCATTGCCTCAAGGGGCGCGGTACTCGCATCTCTGCCGCGTGGGGAGACGTTGCCTGCATTGCGCCGTGGCAGATTTATCTTGCTTACGGCAACAAGGCATTGCTTGCCGAGCATTTCCCCATGATGAAAAAATGGGTGAATTACCTGCATAGCATCGGCCCCGAGGAATTTTTGTGGCTGGGTGGCAAGCATTACGGAGATTGGTTGGGCATGGATGGGGATCCCGAAAAATGTGAGGGGGCAACCTCCGAGGATCTGATCGGAAGCGCTTTCTTTGCTTATTCCACCGAGCTTGTCATCAAGGCGGGCGAGGTTTTGGGCGAGGACGTGAGTGAATACCGCACGCTCTATCAAAACGTCCGTAGGGCGTTCCATAATTATTTTATGGAGAACGGATTGCCCAAGGCAGAGTACCCTTACGTTTACGATGAAAAACAAAAAACAAGCAGTGAAAAGAAGCTCCGTCACGGCATGACGCAGACAGCCTTGACCTTGATCCTGTATTTTGGACTCTGTGAGGAGCAGGAGAGAGCGGGAGTTGCCGCAAAGCTGGCGGAGATGATCCGCGAGAACGGTATGCGCATGACCACGGGCTTTGTGGGAACGCCGTATCTCTTGCATGCGCTTTCCGACAACGGATATACCGACGTTGCATATGCGCTCCTGATGCAGGAGAAGAACCCCTCTTGGCTTTTCTCGGTCACCCACGGTGCCACCACCATGTGGGAGCATTGGAACAGTATGCGCGAGGACGGAAGCTTTTGGAGTACCGAAATGAACTCCTTCAATCACTACGCCTACGGTGCGGTGTTTGATTGGATCTTTGGCGTTGCCTGCGGAATCACTCCCGTGGCAACCGCACCCGCTTACCGCGAGGTCAATATCGCGCCCAAGCCCGATAAGAGCCTCGGCTTTGTGGACACCTCCATCGATAGCCGAAACGGCACCGTCCGTATGCATTGGTACTATAAGGGAGACGTCGTTTATTACGAGGTTGAGATTCCCAACGGTGTCACGGCACACCTCACGCTGCCCTCGGGATATACCGAAACACTGACAGGCGGCATCTATCACTTTGCAGAATAAGAAATAAAATAAATGCAGGGGAGACTCTGCAAAATTAGCGGTAAAATAAATTAAGGGGCTGTCTCAAATGCTTTTTATCGCATTTGAGACAGCTCCGTTCATGTTTTCTTCGCTAATGCAGCAAAGGGGAGAGAAACGCTTTTTTGCAAAAATCGTTCCTTTCCTCGGCGTCAAATGTCATTCGGTTAAGAAAACGGGGCTCTTTTTCGCGAGAAGCGGCAGGGTTGGTGGTTTCTATTTCCTCATCCCCCGCAAACGGTCCCCCTTCCCCTTAAGGGGAAGGCTGAAAATACATTTGCTACGGCAAATGCAGCTTGATCGGGAGCGCATTTTGGGTGGTGGTACCAAAATGCTTCCGCGAGCACCTATGCGGCTACGGATAGACTATATCTAAGCACGATAAAAAATTCAGTGAAAGTTTTTGAGGATTCTTAAGGAACTTTTTCAAAAAGTTCCTTAAGCCGCCGGAGGCACGCGTCCCCGCCGGAGGCAAAACTGCATCACCAAAAATATTTATGCTTCGTACGGAATGGTAGTGATCAAATCCTCGTCGCCGATGCGGAAGGTCAATTCAAAATAGACGTCGTACATTTCGTCGGTTACCTCGTATTTTGCGCCTCCGTCAACAACGTCAAGGTCGGTGATCTGCCATGTTTGTTGGATTACCATTTGTTTCTTTTCGTTGGGGGCATAGGACATCGGCTCGGTCAGATGGAATCTGCGAATCGAGATAATATCGGCGTTGGGATCATTGCAGATGATCCGATCTTTCTCCTGCACAAGCGAGGGGAGCATCGGAGCATCCTTGCAAATCGCGTCGGCAAATGCCAATGCTTCGTGGCGCGCCCAAGCGCGCTTGTGGGAGTGGTGCATGTTATGTACGGCACTCATGCGCGTCAAAGGATTTTGCGGACGGCTATGCAAATAGGAACGGTTGTTGCTGTTGAGGGTAAAGGCGATGTCGCTGTTTTCGCATTGCCAAAGGATCGGCATTTTGGCATTCGTCAGGCGATCCTCCGCAAGCCAAAGCTTGGGATTTTCCCCTTCCTTGAAAAAAACGGCGGGAGGCGTTCCGCGTGCCTCTGCAAGATAGGCAGAGCCGTAGATCGGAACGGCAAAGGCAAATCGCGTGTCATAGCCGATTGCCAGGGAGGTGATGATCCCCCCCCAGGAGACACCCACGATACCAATGCGGTCGGGATCAACCTTGGGATCGGCACGCAGGACGTTGTGCGCAAGAATGGTTTGCGCCACGGCGTGATACATCCATTGTTCCTCAATCGGGGCGGCGGAATTCTTCACCTCGTCGTTATAAGGTGCGTTGACGTATCCATCTTCACAAAAATCACCGCAAAGCCCGTGGTGCCATAGCTGCTTGATGGTGTCGGATTCGGTATAGCCCGCATTTTCGGCAATCGGAAAATCTCCCGTATTGGACATTGCAATGGCAACGTAGCCGCGCTCGTTCCACTGCTTGACCCAAGGCAAAAAGGCAACGCCGCCGCCACCGTGTACCAAAACCACGGCGGGAAGCTTTTCTTCCGAGGTCTTTGCAGGGTAGCCAAGATAAGCAAATGCTTTGGTTTTTTGTCCCTTGATGGTGGCTGCGTCATAGGTCAGCGCTACAATACCTTCAAATTCCCCCGTCGCGTTCCATTGAGGGCAGGGGCAGACTCGGGGCTGTGTCTGTAAAAAAGCGTCAAAGCAGGGCTTCATATATTGTCTTCCTTTCTTATAACAAAGGTTTTTACGGTATTATTATACAATGCAAAAGGAAGATTGTCAAGTTGTTTGAACCGAAAAATCGGGATCGGATTGAAATAAAAAGAAAACATCAAACGTCAGGATTTTGGCTTGCCCTTAAAAAAGAGGCAGGCAAGGTAGCCAAGGCAGAGTGCCGCAGAGATCCCGCCCGCCGCCGCGGTAAGACCGCCCGTCAGGGCACCGAGAAGCCCTTTTTCGTCTACCGCCTCGCGCACGCCCTTGGAGATCAGATATCCAAATCCCGTCAGCGGCGTGGTTGCTCCCGTCCCCGCAAAATCAGCGAGCGGCTTGTAAAGTCCAACGCCGCCAAGGATCACGCCCGCCACCACGTAGACCACAAGAATCCTCGCGGGCGTAAGCTTGGTCTTGTCAATCAAAATTTGTGCGATGACACAAAGAACACCGCCAACCAAAAAGGCGCGAAGGTAGGGTAATACCGCTTCCATAAAAACCTCCAAAAACAAATTGTTTATAATAGATTTCCCGACGTGATCTCCAAAAGATGTGCCACGGCGGGGATATTTTGTCCCTGCTTGATGCTGTCGGGGCTCATCATGGCACCCGTGGAGAGAAAGAGCATGCGTGATAGCTCACCGCTTTCAAATTTGGGGAGCAGGTAGGAGGCAAGCACCACGGCAGAGCAACCACAGCCCGAGCCACCGCCGTGAACGTCCTGCTCATAGCGACGGTAGATCAGCTGACCGCAATCGGTGTAGCGATTTCCCAAGGGGTAGCCGTCGGCACGCATCAGGTCGCAGAGAATCGAGCCGCCTTCAAAGCCGAGATCCCCCGTAACGATCAGATCGTAGTCCGAAGGTCGCGTTTGGGTGGCATGGAAAAAGCGAACCAGCGTGTCCTCGGCGGCAGGTGCCATCGCCGCCCCCATATTGTTGGCATCGTTGATCCCTCGCTCACGCACAATCCCCGGCATTGCACGTCGGATCGTTGCTTTTTTGGAGCGCTTTTCGGCGTTTCCCACGATAAAAGCCCCCGATCCCGTCACCGTCCATTGTGCAGTGGGGGCACGTTGACCGCCGTATTCGATGGGCGTGCGATATTGACGCTCGGCGGCACAGTAATGTGAGGAGGTCACAGCAGCGGTGCGGTCAAATATCCCGTGGGTTACAAAAGCAGATGCAAGCATCAACCCCTCGGCACAGGTCGAGCAGGCGCCGTAGAGACCAAAATAGGGAATGTCAAAGGCAAGCAGACCGTATGCAGATCCGACGCATTGGTTCAACAGATCCCCCGCAAAAAGGGCGCCGAGATCGGTGTCGCGCAGCCTTGCCTTGGAGAGTGCCGTGTTGAACGCCATGCGCTGCATTTCGCTCTCCGCCCCCTCCCAGCTTTTGGCTCCAAAGCGGTCGGTGTCGTCGCACAGATCAAAGCATTTTCCCAAGGGGCCCGCCCCCTCTTTTTTTCCAACTGCGCTGGCTGCCGCAAGCACGGCGGCGTGCAGCTCAATCACCCCTTTTGACATAGCGTATCCTTTCTTTTTTTGTTTATTATGAGGTCAAACGTCTCTTTTTATGCTCGCTTTTTTCTCTGCCGTTTGCCTTTTTTGCGGTTTTTGAGAAATAAAAAAAATTTTTTAATAAAAAAGGAAAAAATTCATTGACAAGCGGTTTTTTGTATGATATACTATTCTCGGAGTATTAGCGGAGCTTGCGCTCCCTATCTTATAAAGCCGCTATTTATGAACGAAAGAAAGGAACAGAAAAACAAATGAAAAAGAGAATTCTCGCCCTGCTTCTGGCAGGACTTTTGACCGCATCCATGGCGTCCTGCGTGACGCAGACAGATAGACCCACCCCCAGTGTTTCGGGCACCGAGGAGGAGCAGACCCGCAAGCCGCAGGAGACCGAGCCGCCCGCAGTGGTGACTTGGGTTGACGTGGACGAGACGGTTTACGTCATTTCGTCCAGCATGACGCTCATCGGTGTGGAGGATGCCTCCAATACCGTGGTTGTCAAGCTGGCGGACAAGCTGCAGCGCGTCAAGCTCGGCTCCAATAAAAAGGACATCGTCGTGAAGGACGGCGTGCAGTATTACGCAAACAACGCAAGCCTGACCACCGATGACCTGCTGGGTGAAAAGATGACCGCCTGCACCAAGACCACCATGTACGTGGACGGATCCGTCAACATCCGCAAATACGCAAGCTCGGACAACAGCTTTTCTACCGTTATTAAGACGCTGAATATGAACGAGACGGTTACCGTGGTTGCAAAGGGTGAAAAATGGTATATGATTGAATATACCGAAGGGGAGTCCACCAAGAACTACTTTGTGTTTGCCGATTATCTTTCCAACGAGCAGGTGACCGACCCCAACGATCTTTCGCAGTATCCCGCATTTGAGGAGCTGACTACTCCCAAGACCATGTACGTTTCCACCTACGCGCTGGCGTTCCGTAAGGCACCCTCGCGCAAGGCGACCGCACAGCTCTTCCTCTCCGAAAAGGCAGAGGTTACCGTGGTTGCTACCGCTACCATCGACGGCATTGGCTGGAGTAAGGTTCTGGTTCCCAAGGAAGCCAGCGAGGGTACGGGAATTTCCTATTACGAGGGCTACGTTTCCTCCGATTGTCTGGCGGAGACCAAGGGCGGTGTTTCCAAGATGACGCTTGCACAGATGCTGGCACAGTACGATAACTTTGAGGCACTGGAAAGCGCACAGACGATGTACGTTGTAGTGGGCGACGAGGCAACTCCCGTCATCAACCTCAACGTGCGCTCTACCCCCGAATTTCCCGAAAAGAACGAGAACATTGTCGGATCGGTTTCCACCAAGGACGAGGTCAGAGTGGTTGCTATCGGTGACGCGGCAGAAACGACCTGGGCAATGCTGGAGTACGCAGAGGGTGAATATTATTTTGTCAGCTACAAGTATCTTACCACCAATTCCAGCGGCGAGGCAGCTCCTCTGACGTTGGATCAGCTGATCAAGCTGTATCCCGCATTTACAAAATGCACCGAAAAGACCGTGTATGCAGTTGGCGTTGTCAATTGCAACACCGCACCCGAGTATCAGACCGAGGTCGCCAAAAAGCTTGCCAAGGGGGATGCTGTTACCGTAGTGGCAGAGGGTACGGTCAATTACGTGAAGTGGTACATCTTCAAAACCGCAGACGGCAGTTACTTCTTTGCAGGACAGGATCTGTTTAGCGAAAGCACGCAGGTTGGTTGATTTTTCTATAAAAAGGGCGATTCTTTCGCCCTTTTTTCTCTTTTTTGATCGTTTTTTGATGATTGACAACACAAAGAAAAGGGTGTATAATATTGAATATCCAAAAAGAGGGGTGAGAAGCTTGCATCAAAAAAGACTTCAATGTGTGGTGTTCAGCGCAATGTTTTGCGCGTTGGTGTTTGCCGCAACGATGATTGCGGTTCCCACGGGGCTGGTAGGCAACGTCAATCTCGGTGACGGGGTGCTGTTGCTTTGCGCGTGGATGCTGGGGGGGCCTTGGGCGGTGGCTTCTGCCGCGTTGGGGGCAGCGCTTGCCGATCTTGCGGCAGGATATGCTATTTACGCACCTGCAACGCTTGTCATCAAGGCTTTGATGGTTGTTGCCGTGCTTTTCGTTTGCCGCGCAATGGAAGGGCTGCGTCTGTCGGCGCGACTGTCTCGCGTGCTTTCGGCAATCTGTGCCGAGCTTATCATGCTCGTGGGCTACTTTTTGTATGAAGCCTTTGTGCTGCAATACGGGCTTGCCGCTACTGCAAATATCCCGTTCAACGCCGTTCAAGGCGCCTTAGGGATTGTGCTGTCTTTGGTGCTTTACGAGGTGCTGGAGCGCGCGGGGATCGGCGTTCACCGAGAATAAAGAAGCATAAAACAAAGAACGACCGCGTGTCTCTCAAGAGACACGCGGTCGTTGCAGACTGTAGACAAAACAAACGAGTTTCTTCAGTTTGATGAAAGTTTTGATCAAACTTTTTCAAAAGTTTGCGAGGTGGAGGGCGCG
>JAGANE010000281.1 GCA_017624395.1 Clostridia bacterium | reverse complement strand
GGAAGGCATTCCACAAGATGCCTTCCTCCTTTTCTAACGCAGCAAAAGGGCAATGATATACTTCGCTGTCCGCGAAGTATGATATTTTGCGTTGCAAAATGATATTCGCGCAAGCGCAAACGAAAATGAAAAGCATCTTTGTCTTTGTCAAAGATGCTTTTTCGGGAGAGGCGGCAGGGTTGGAGGTCTCTGACACCTACCGCCAGTACCTACCGTCTTTCGATGAATTTTATCTAACCGCTATAAAAAATTCAGTAAAAGTTTTTGAAGATTCTTAAGAAACTTTTTTCATAAAGTTTCTTAAGCCGCCGGAGGCAAACCGCGTCCTCCGTGTCCCCCATAATTTATTTTCTTTCCGCCAGCTTGCGGACGAACTCGGTGATTTCGTTACCTACGGAGATGATCTCACTTTCAAATTCCTTGGTGGTCATGCGCAGGATTCCCGAATGAACGGCGGAAAACTGCAAAAGACGGTCGCCCGTGACCACGCGAATGCGGTAGTTTGGTCCTAATTCGTGCATCATTTGCTCAATAAAGGTGTCGGCGGTTTGATCCTGCTTGGTAAATACCACACGGTAGCCGTCGTGCAAAAAGTCGGAGCCAACGCCGTCCTTTACAAGATAAGCGTCAAATACCAAGGTCAGCTCGGTTTTGGTAAAGGCAACGTAATTGCTCAAAAGATCCATCAGGCTCTCGCGCGCCTTTTCCAGACTAAAATCGGCAATCTCCTTGAGGGAATCCCAGGCATAGATCACGTTGTAGCCGTCCACGATCAGCATTTGCCGCTCGGATTGTGGCGGCTTTTTGGGGCGGTGTCGGCTATCTGCGGCGGCATTTTTTCTCTTTGGTTCACTGTAACGGCGGCGCTTGATCGGACCAAATTCACGCAGCATGATCGATTCCAATTCCTCGTCGCTCAGCTGATATTTTTTGGCAAGGCTTGCCGCTTTGGGCAGGATCGCTTCGGCAGCGGGGGCAAGCGAGATGTTGGCATCAAGATGCTTGTAATTGTCCACCTCGTTCCATGGAACGACAAAGCCTGCACCGTGTGCGCAAAAGACAGAGTGCGGCGTGTTTTCAAGATCGGAGACGGGATCATAGCCCACCGCCGCAATCACCTCGTCGGCGTTGTGGCAAAGATCGTAGCCGTCGGGGGTAAAGGTCAGCCTGCCCTCGCCTCGCGTGTAGGAGATGACCTCGCGCGGGTACTCGTACAGCTCGGAGACGGGGGCTCTGCCCGAAAGAACCGTGACCTCACCGTTGGAGGAGAGGATCTCAAACTCGGCAAATTTTAATTGCAAATCCGACGTGGAACGCCCGACATAGGCGCAGGGAAGCTCCAAGTGAAAGCGGCAGTAAGGCTCCAACAGCTCGCACCCTGCCTTCATCAGCCCGTGACGGACGGCGCGGAGTGTGGCTTCACGAAAGTCCCCGCCCTCGGTATGCTTCAGGTGTGCCTTTCCCGCCACCAGGGTGATCTTGGTATCGGTCAGCGCGGCACCGATCCGCACGCCGCGGTGTGCTTTTTCATAGAGGTGCGAAAGGATCAGCCTTTGCCAATTGGTGTCCAGCGCGTTTTCGGGCAGGCGTGTGTCAAAGATCAGCCCCGTTCCGTTGGGCTGAGGCTCTAACAAAAGCTGTACCTCGGCATAGTGGCGCAATGGCTCAAAATGCCCCACGCCAATGGCTTTTTGGGCAATTTTTTCTTTGTATAGAATGGTTCCCGCATCCAATTCGCAGGCAATCGAAAAGCGATCCGAGATCATACGCTTTAATAGGTCGATCTGCACCTCCCCCATCAGCCGCGCTTCGATCTGACGCAGGCTTGCATTCCAATAGAGGTGCAGGGATGGCTCCTCCTCCTCCAATTCCTTGAATAACGGAAAATAACGCACGGGGTCGCACCCGTCGGGCAGCTGGATGCGGTAGGAGAGGATCGGCTCCAAAATTGGCTTGCAGGTGTTGCTCTCGACGCCAAGACCGAGACCCACGTAGGTGGCGGAAAGACCGCTGACCGCACAGATCTCGCCTGCCGATACGCGCTCCACCTGCTCAAACTTTTCACCCGAATAGAGGCGGATCTGACTGACCTTTTCCGACATTCGTTTGCCGTCGGGAGAGAGATAGCACAGCTCGTCTCGCGCGGTCAGGCTTCCGCTTGTGAGCTTCATATAGGTCAGGCGCGTATAGGCGGCACGTGCGATCTTGTAGACCTTTGCGCCAAATTCCGTACCGTCGTAGATCGGCTCCAGCGTGTATTTGTCAAGTGTATCCAACAAAAAGTCTATGCCAAAGAGGCGTAATGCCGAACCGAACAGGCAAGGGTACAGCCGCCGCTCTGCGATCAAGCGCGCGATCTCACCGCAATCAATCGGCTCCTCGGCAAGAAATTGCTCCAAAAACGCCTCGTCCAATACGGCAAGTCGCTCGTCAAGCTCTGCCTTGGTGTCGGCTTCAAAAAAGGGAATACAGGCAGGGGAGAGAGAGGCGGCAAGCTCACGTGCCAGCTCCTCCTTTTGCTTGATGGCAATGTCACTTTTGTTGATAAACAGCAGGGTCGGCACGCGGTAAAACTCCAAAAGCTGCCAGAGCGTGCGCGTGTGGTTTTGTACGCCGTCGGTGGCGCTGATCACAAGGATCGCATAATCAAGGAGCGAAAGTGTGCGCTCGGTCTCTGCCGAAAAATCAACGTGTCCGGGGGTATCCAACAAAATAAACTCACAGCCCGACGTGGAAAAGCGTGCCTGCTTGGAAAAAATGGTGATCCCGCGCTCGCGCTCCACCGCGTTGGTGTCAAGATAGGTGTTTTTATGATCGACACGTCCAAGAGCGCGAAGTCTTCCCGAGCGGTAGAGCAACGCCTCGGAAAGCGTGGTTTTTCCCGCGTCCACGTGTGCAAGAATTCCAACGGTCAGCTTTTTCACCCTGCGTTGCCCCCTTTCCAAAAAACTATTTATATTATATCATAAAAACTTCCGCATTTCAATATTGAATTGTTAATGAATTTATGTTATAATATAGGGAAATCAAGGAAGGAGAATCAAACTATGTCGGAATTTTTAGCATCGTTACACCCCATTGCCGTCTGTCTGCTCGTTTGCTGTGCCAAGATCGTGGAGATCACCATTCAGTCGCTCAAAACCTGCATGATGGTCAAGGGACAAAGACTTAAGGCGGCAGGACTTGGCTTTTTGGAGTGCAGTATCTGGGGACTTGTCATCTCCACCATCATCGGAACCTTGGGAGACAATCTCTTTTTACTGTTGTTTTACTGTGTCGGATATGCAACGGGACTCTTTCTCGGCTCTACCTTAGAGGGGAAGATCGCGCTCGGTACCTCCAATCTGGAGCTGATCGCAAGCGACGCAAGCACCAAAAAGATCATTGCTTATCTCAAGGCACATGAGCGCGGATATACCGTATTTGAGGGACACGGCTCCACCGATAAGATGAATATGATCTTTATCGTTCTGCCTCGCCGCGAAGCACCCAAGGTGCTAAAGGAGATCCGCAGCGTGTGCGACGGTAAGGTTTTTGTCGTTGCCTCCGAGGTCAGCAAGTACGCAGGCGGATACGGAACGGTGAAGTAACGGCGATGACAGACGAGCAATTATTTGTCAAGCAAATATGGTTGAAGGAGCCCGTGCCGACGGATGGGTATCCGGGCAATCTTCCTGTGGTGAAGAATTTATACCGCATGGGGAAATTGGAGCTTCACAGCCCCGTTACGGTTTTGGTGGGAGAAAACGGGGTTGGAAAATCCACCCTGATCGAAGCCATTGCCGTTGCCCTGGGCTTTAACCCCGAGGGCGGAAGCATCAATTTTCGGTTTTCTACGCGCAGCAGCCATTCCGAACTATATCGCTATCTTGGCGTGGGCAAATCCTTTCGGCGGCGAAAGGACGGATATTTTTTGCGTGCGGAGAGCTTTTATAACGTTGCCAGCAATATCGACGAATTGGACGAGATCCCTGCCTCTACGCCGTACCTGATAGACTCCTACGGCGGTGTTTCACTGCATTGCCAATCACATGGAGAGAGCTTTTTGGCGTTGGTTGAGAACCGATTTGGCGGCAACGGTATCTATATTTTGGATGAGCCCGAGGCGGCTCTATCACCAACGCGCCTGATGCGCTTGATGGTGCGGATGCATGAATTGATCCAACAAGGCTCCCAATTTATCATTTCCACACATTCTCCCATTCTGATGGCGTTTCCCGATGCGGAGGTGCTTTGGTTGACCGAACAGGAGATCCGTGCGGTTTCCTACCGTGAGACAGAGCATTTTCAGATCACCAAACGCTTTGTCAATGATCCCGACGGCGTTTTGCATGTGTTGCTGAAAGACCGAGAGGCTGAAAAATCAAGCCGATAACGTGAAATCGACATTCTCAAAGGAGCATACCATGAGTGAAAAAAAGACCAACTATCAAAGAACCAAGCTTGCCTGCTATGCGGCGTATTTTACGATGTCGTCGATCTTTTGCGTGCCGCCGCTTTTGTTTGTGACATTGCGAGAGACCTACGGCATTTCCTACACCCTACTCGGCACGCTGGTGCTGGTCAATTTTTGTACCCAGCTTGGGATCGACCTTGTTTTTACGATGTTTTCCCAAAAATTCAATCCCAAAATCATTGTCAGAATCATGCCGCTGATCACGTCGGCAGGGCTTTTGATCTATGCCCTGATCCCGCTGTTCTTTCCAAGCATTGCCTATGCGGGGCTTTTGCTGGGAACGGTGATCTTTTCGGTGGCGGCGGGTCTTTCCGAGGTGTTGCTCAGCCCCACCATTGCGGCGATCCCCTCCAAAACCCCGCAGCGCGACATGAGCATGCTCCACTCGCTTTATGCCTTTGGCGTGTTCAGCATGGTGCTGATCAGCACGCTGTTTTTAAAGATTTTTGGTGCCGAGCATTGGAATGATCTCATCATTCTCCTATCCCTTTTACCCGTGGTGGCGGCGGTGCTGTTTATGACCTCTCCCATGCCCGATATGGGGTTTGGAGACGGGGGAGAGAAGCGCACGCAAAGGAATAGCCGTCGGCGTACTGTTGGACTTGCGCTTTGCGTGGCTTGCATTTTTTTTGGAAGCTGTGCCGAAAACACGATGGGAAATTGGATTTCGGGCTTTATGGAGAACGCGCTTGGCATTGACAAGGCGTTGGGAGATCTGCTTGGTATGGCGATGTTTGCCATCCTTTTGGGCGTTGCGCGCATTCTGTATGCAAGGTACGGAAAGAATATTTGCAGGGTATTGTTGCTTGGCATGATCGGGGCAACGGTCTGCTATCTGGTTGCGGGATTGTCGTCGGGCGTGATCGCACCGTTTGTTGCCTGCATTATGACGGGCTTTGTTACCTCTATGCTCTGGCCCGGGACCTTGATCATGATGGAGGAAAAGATCCCCCACGCGGGGGTTGCGGCGTTTGCTCTGATGGCGGCGGGGGGAGACCTTGGCGCGTCGGTTGCACCGCAGCTGATGGGAATTTTGATCGACCGTGTGTCGGCATCGCCGTTTGCCGCCAATCTGGCACCGAGCCTTGAGATGACGACCGAGCAGATCGGACTGAAGGCAGCAATGCTGGTCTCTGCGATCTTCCCGATCATCGGCACGGTTTTGGTTTTGTATATCATTCACTTTTTCAAAAAAACGCCTCCGGAGGAGCTGGAGGCTTAATGATCTTTTTTACACGTAAGAAAAGATCAGAATAGAATCGAACGCCCCCCCATCGGCAATTGCCGATGGGGGGACGGATTTTGTGATCGTTTTGCGGTTATTACTCCTGCGTGATCAGATAGTGCAGGCAACTGAAATACAGCTCGCCAAGTGCCAGCATGGAGGAGGTTGCGTAATGCGCGCCGTCGGTTTGGTCGGTGGCATTATAGGTTGCTTTTTCCGCATCCGAGGCTTCTAATTTTGAAAGAAGATGATGCGTATCGATATAAATGGAGTTTACGATCGTGTCAGCATTTTCCGGGTTCTTAATGGAGGGGGTATACGTTGGTACGTATTCTCCTGCTTGATCGTTCCACATATTTGTAAGAAACGGAATGCCTTTGTCTTTAAACGGACCCGATACGGGGATTGTATATTCGTCTACGGCAACGGGAGAACACCACCAATACGCGTTGCTGAT
>JAGANE010000280.1 GCA_017624395.1 Clostridia bacterium | reverse complement strand
CAGGATGACGCAGTAAGGGCAATGATATACTTCGCTTTCCGCGAAGTATGATATTTTGCGCTGCAAGCGGTGTTTTATCACCTCATCCGCCTCGTTCCTCGGCACCTTCCCCTTAGAGGGAAGGCTGAAATTTCAATTGCCATGGCAAAGGTAACTTGATCGGGAGAGGGGGCAGGGTTGGTGGTCCCTGACACCTGTCGGCAGTACCTACCGTCTGTCGATAAACTTTATCTAACCACCATAAAAATAATTCTGTGAAAGTTTTGAAAGGTGTCGGAAAACTTTTTCAAAAGTTTTCTGACAAAAAAACGCGCTCCAAAAACCGCGCCCCTCCGCGCCCTGCGTCCTTGCGGTCGTGTTTTATGGATTTCAAGACTTTGAGAGAACCGATTTATGTAAATTTTATTAAAATTTTGGTAATTCTATTGACAATCAAGTGATTATTTGGTATAATTAGGTAAACAATATAAAAGGAGGAGCAACCAAGTGATTTACCACAACAAACGCCCCGACGAGGTTTTGTCGGAGCTGAACACAGACCCCAAGCAGGGCTTGAGTGCCGCAGAGGTTGAAAAGCGACGCGCGCAATACGGCCCCAACAAGCTGAAAGAAAAGAAGAAAAAGACCAATCTCCAGCGCTTTGCCGAGCAGTTTAAGGACGTTATGATCCTGATTCTGATTGCGGCGGCGGTGGTTTCCTTTGTGGTTGCATGCGTTGAGAAAAACCCCAAGGAATTTTTTGAGCCTGCGCTGATCCTTCTCATCGTGATTCTCAATGCGGTGATGGGCGTGGTGCAGGAGAGCAAGGCAGAGCATGCATTGGAGGCGTTACAAAATCTTTCCGCCCCCCACACACGCGTCATCCGTGACGGTCACGAGCAGGTGATCGAGGCATCCGAGCTGGTGCCGGGTGACATCATCAAGTTAGAGGCAGGCGATAGCATTCCCGCCGACGCACGCCTGATCCACTCGGTCAGCCTCAAATGCGAGGAATCCGCGCTGACGGGAGAATCGGTTCCCAGCGAAAAGGACGCCACGGCAGAGGTTGCCGAGGACGCTCCCTTGGGTGACCGCTCAACCATGATCTTTTCGGGCTGCAGCGTGACCTACGGAACGGCACTTGCCGTTGTCACGGGCACGGGCATGGACACCGAAATGGGTAAGATCGCAAATCTGTTGGAAAGTGCCGACGAGGGCAAGACCCCCTTGCAGGAAAAGCTTGCAAAGCTTGGACAGATCCTCGGCATCGTTGCGCTTGCTGCTTGCGGAATCATCTTTGTCATTGGTCTGCTCAACGACATTCCCCCGCTAGAGATCTTTATGACCGCCGTTTCGCTTGCCGTTTCGGCAATTCCCGAGGGACTTCCTGCCATCGTTACCGTGGTGCTTTCGATCGGTGTACAACGCATGGTCAGCAAAAATGCCATCATTCGCCGCCTCCCCGCCGTGGAAACGCTTGGAAGTGCATCGGTCATCTGTTCGGACAAAACGGGTACACTGACGCAAAACCGCATGACGCTGGTGCGCACGTACTGTGACGGCAAAAAGGACGCCGAGATCTTTGAGGCAGGCAAGGCAGTGAGTGCCGAGACCGAGCAGCTGCTTCGTCTTTCGTCGCTCTGCTGTGACGGCTCGGTGCTGTTTGAGGACGGCAAAGAGCAGCACATCGGTGACCCCACCGAGACTGCATTGGTGCTTGCCGCACACAAGAGCGGTATGTCCAAGGATGCCCTGAACGCAGAATTTCCCCGCGTTGCCGAGCTTCCCTTTGACTCCGACCGCAAGCTGATGACCACCGTCAACAAGATGAACGGCAGGCTGATCGTCATCACCAAGGGTGCCTTTGACATGATGGCACAGCGTTGCGTGGCAGGCGACATCGATGCCGCACGCGACATGACCAACACCATGAGCGCGGACGCCCTGCGCGTGCTTGCCGTGGGCTACAAATATATTGACGCACTGCCCGACGAGATCTCCTCGGAAACCTTGGAGTGCGGACTGACCTTTGCAGGTCTGGTTGCTATGATCGACCCGCCCCGTCCCGAAGCAAAGGACGCCGTGGCGATCTGCCGCCGTGCAGGCATTAAGCCCGTTATGATCACGGGTGACCACGTAGTGACCGCTTCGGCGATCGCGCGTGAATTGGGCATTCTCATGGACGGCGACCTCGCCATTACGGGCGCGGAGCTGGATGCCATGACCGACTCGGAGCTGGATGCAAAGGTGGAGCAGATCTCGGTCTACGCCCGCGTATCTCCCGAAAATAAGATCCGCATCGTCAAGGCTTGGCAGAGAAAGAATCAGGTCGTTTCGATGACGGGTGACGGTGTCAACGACGCTCCCGCCCTCAAGGCGGCAGACATTGGATGTGCCATGGGTATCACGGGCACCGATGTGGCAAAGGGTGCCGCCGACATGACACTGACCGACGATAACTTTGCAACCATCGTGGATGCGGTTCGCGAAGGACGCGGCATTTACGCCAACATCAAAAAGGTGGTTGGCTACCTGCTTGGCACCAACATTGGTGAGGTCATTACCGTATTTGTTGCCATGCTGATGTGGCATCAGTCTCCCCTGCTTTCCATGCAGCTGCTTTGGATCAATCTGGTCACCGACTCCCTCCCCGCTATCGCGCTGGGTATGGAGGCTGTTGACAAGGACATTATGGATCGCAAGCCCAAGCCCAAAAACGAGGGCATCTTTGCAAACGGCTTTGGATTCCGCACCTTCCTGCAGGGTTGTATGTTTGGCGGACTGACACTGCTGGCGTTTTGGTTTGGTAAAACCTACGGCGGCGTTGAAGCTGGTCAGACAATGGCGTTCATCGTGCTTGCCTTCTCGCAGATCGTTCAGGCATTCAATATGCGCTCCGACCGCTCGCTCTTTAAGGTCGGCCCCTTTGGAAACAAAACGCTCAACCTTGCTACCATTGCCGTATTTGTGCTGACCGCCGTGATCCTGTTTGTTCCCGGCATCAACACCGCATTCGGTCTGATCCTGCTCCCCGCACACTTCTATGCGGTCGCAGTCGGACTTTTCCTCGTCCCCTTTGTGGTCATGGAAATCTCGAAAGCAATCGGTCTGATCACCCACCACGAGGATCAATAAGAATAGTTTTTCGTGGGAACCTTTTTGGAAAAAAGGTTCCCACACCCTCCAAAAACTTTCACTGCATTTTTTATTGTGGTTAGATAAAATTCATTCGTAGCCGCGTAGGTACTGCCGATTTTTGTCAGACCCTTTTTAAAAAAAGGGGCCGACACCCCCAAAAACTTTCACTGAATTATTTTTATGGTGGTTAGACAAAGCTTAATCGCAGCCGCGTAGGTACTGCCGACAAAGCGTTACACCTTCTTTTCAAGAAGGCGGTACCACCACCCAAAACGCTCTCTCGAAAAAGTTACTCTTGCCGTGGCAATTGTTACCTAAGCCTTCCCC
>JAGANE010000279.1 GCA_017624395.1 Clostridia bacterium | reverse complement strand
AGATCCTCGGTCTTTTGTGCGATTTCCCCCTTTTCATCTGCGGGGAGAAGCTCGGGGGAAACGGGGGTATTCAGCACGTCGCGGAGCGCGGTTGCAATTTTTTGTGCGCCCTCCGATTCGTAAAGATCGGCACAATGGGAAACGATATGCCGTACCAGCGTTTTGGGAACCGAGGCGTTGACGCCGTACATGGACATATGGTCACCGTTGTAGGTTGCCCAACCGAGTGCAAGCTCGGAGAGATCCCCCGTACCGATCACCATGCCTCCGCAATCGTTGGCAATGTCCATCAAAATCTGTGTGCGCTCACGCGCCTGACTGTTTTCGTAGGTGACGTTGTGATCCTTGGGATCGTGTCCAATGTCACGAAAATGAAGATTGACCGCATCAAAAATATCCACGCAACGGAAGTCCACTCCAAGCTCCTCGCAAAGCACCGTGGCGTTGCTTTTGGTTCTTTTGGTCGTGCCAAAGCAGGGCATGGTAACGGCGATGATGTCCTTTCGGTCGCGTTTCAGCGCATCCATGGCGCGCACCATCACCAAAAGTGCCAGCGTGGAATCAAGACCGCCGGAGATGCCAAGCACCAGCTTTTTTGCATAGGCGCGCTCGATGCGAGCCTTGAGTCCTGCGGTTTGAATGGCAAGAATGGTGTTGCATCGGTTTTGTCTTTCCTTTTTGTCGTCTGGGAGGAAGGGCGAGGCGGCTACGGGACGCGTCAGAACGGTATCAACGAGGGGAAGGGAAAAGCCGATCTCGCGGTAGCCTTCTTGGGAGTTTTCCCAAAGATTGTTGCGGCGACGCTCGTAGGAAAGGCGTTCCAGATCGATCTCGGAGGTGATCCAATCCGCCGTGGTATCAAACGGCAACTTTTCGGCAAGCAGATCGTTGCCCTCGCAGATCATTGCGTGACCGCCAAACACGACGTCTGTGGTGGATTCTCCCTCGCCCGCACCCGCGTACAGATAGCCCGACAGCGTGCGTGCCGCCAGGGCGCGAACGGTATCCCGTCTGTGGCTTTCGCTGCCAACAAATTCTGCCGAGGCAGCAGGATTGCAGACAAGGGTTGCTCCCGCCGCAGTGTGTGAGAGGGAGGGGGCAAGGCTGAGTCCGCTCTCACCGCCAAGCTCTACTGCCAACCGAAGGGCGGGAAGCTCCTCGGCAACAAAAAGCAGGCGGGAGGCAAAGGGAACGGTCTTGCCGTCAAAGCAGCATTCGTCCTGCACCGCCGTATCGGGGGCGGTAAAATAGCGTGCCTCGTTTGTCTCACCCATAGCGGGAAGATGCGTTTTGGGAACCACTCCCAAAAGCCTTCCGCCCTTGCAGACGGCGGCGGCATTGCAAAGCTTGCCTCGCCACACAAGGGGAAGTCCCACGACTGTGAGCAGATCAAGATGTTTGGTATCAAAAAGATAATCCTTTAGTGCAGCTTGCGCACCGCGGATCAGAGTCTCGGAATAAAAGAGGTCACCGCAGGTGTATCCCGTCAGCGAAAGCTCCGGAAATACCAGCACGCGCACGCCACTTGCGTGGGCATCCTTGGCAATGCGTCCCAGCTCGCAGGCATTGAACGTGGGATCCGCCACGCGAAGCCTTGGCGTGGCAACTGCAACCTTTAAAAATCCGTGTTTCATAGCTTTGACCGTCCTTTCATATGAAGGCTGAAAACTCTCCTTATATTATAACGGATTTCTTGAGCAATTACAAGAGCTTTTTCAATTTTTTCTTTGCAAGCGTCATTTTTCTTCCCAAATCTCGTATTTACTAATTTATAAATTTTTTATAAAAATCAAGTGATTATGTATTGACATTTGAAGAAATGTGTGGTATAATGAGGTAAAGAAGATCAACGAAAGGGGAAAAGCGATGAAAGCAATGCAGCCTGCGCGCCAATTTATGCTTCGGTGCGAAAGAAAAAAATGGATCGTGCAAGCAATCAAGGCATGCCTTTTTTCGGGGATCACGATCGCACTTTTGGTCGTTTCCACCAAGGAAAGCGACGTTCTCAATCCGCAGGTACAGCCCATATGGTATTACGGACTGATTATCGGATTGATCTTGCTTCCCATTTGGTATTATGATCTTTACCGTATCTTTACGTTTGGCTTTTACGTCGGAACCGTGGAGGAGTGTCAGGATACGGAAAAACGAAAGCTGATGGAAAAGGTCAATCCAGGCGAGTCGGCGGTATCGATGCTGCGAAAAATGAAAAAGGTAGACTGTCGCGTTGTTATCATCAAGGACGACAAGGGACGACTTCACAAATACAACTTTAAGGGGCGCTTTGATGCCGATTATGCAAGAAAGATCTTTTTTGTGGGAAAGCGGGCAGAGTATTGGTTTGGTGCAAAGTATCCCGTGCCTGTGGAAATGCCGTTGAACCGCCACTTTTGCTTTTACTGTGGCTTGTATGCGGCGGATGAACACGAGGTCTGTCCCGATTGCGGCTGTCCCTATCCCGATGAAATTAAAGAAATAAAGAATTACACGAATATAGAAAGGAATTAACGTCATGTCAGAAACCAAAACAATGTCCTGCGCAACGCTTACATCACTTCTTTGCGAAAATATCGGCAAGGTGCTTCTCGGAAAAGAGGAGACGGTAAAGCAGGTGGTATGCGCCCTGCTTTGCGGCGGTCACGTACTCTTGGAGGACGTTCCCGGAACGGGAAAGACCAGCTTGGCGCGCGCCCTTGCGGCATCCTTGGATGCAAGCAACAAGCGGATCCAATTCACCCCCGACCTTTTGCCCTCGGACGTGACGGGAATTCATTTTTATCAGCAAAACGAGGGACGCTTTATTTTGCGCAAGGGTCCGATCTTTGCCAATATCGTGCTTGCGGACGAGATCAACCGTGCCACACCGCGCACACAGTCGGCACTTTTGGAATGTATGGAAGAAAAGCAGGTCACGCTTGACGGTGAGACGTTGCCGATGGAAAAGGTCTTTTTGGTGCTTGCCACAATGAATCCCATTGAGTTTCAGGGGACGTTTCCGCTTCCCGAGGCACAGATCGACCGCTTTTTTATGAAGCTTCATCCGGGGTATCCGACCGAGGCAGACGAGCAACGCATTGTGGAGAACACTTGTACGGGCAAGAGAGCCGAGAGCCTATCTCCCGTGGCGACCGTTGCCGATATTCTTTCGGTGCGTGCCGAGGTGGAAAAGGTGCATATCAGTGAGCCGATCCGCAATTATATCGTGCGCTTGGTGCGCGCTACGCGTGAGAGTGACAAGATCATGCTTGGCGTCAGCCCCCGCGGTACCGTTGCCATGACGCAGGCGGCACGCGCTTGGGCGGCAATGCACGGCCGCGATTACGTGTTGCCCGATGACGTCAACGCGCTTGCGGTTCCGATCCTTTCGCACCGCATCATTTCGCAGGCGCAAAACAGTATCCGCCTGACACAGTCCAACGAGGCGATCATTGAGTATCTCTTGACCAAGATCCCCGCACCGTTGGAGAAATAATATGAATTTTGAAAGCTTTGATTGAGGAAAGGAGGCTTTGATCATGGAAGGTGCAACCCCCATCTATTTTTTGGTCGCATTTGTTCTTTCCATCCTTTTTTCCTGCTTTTTAGAGGCACGGTACGTAAAAAAGAACCGCTTTGATGCGGTCTCATACAGTGTGGGCTTTAGCAATGACGAGCTGTTTGAGGGCGAGTATCTGTATCTGACGCAAACGCTGGTCAACGAGGGAGAGGTCTCCATTCCCATGCTCAAGGCGGAGGTACTGTTGCCCGAGGGCTTGCAGTTTGTCATTTCCGATACGTCGTCGATCCATTCCACCAAGGACGATTACCGACAGAGCGTGCAAAGCGTTTTTACGCTCCCTGCAGGGAGTGCGGTGACAAGGCGTTGGCGTATCATTGCAAACAAGCGCGGCGTTTATCGCACCGATGCGGTCTCTCTGCTTGCCGTGGGAAACAGCCTGTTCGGCTCTTCGGCATTTTCGGTCAGAATGAACCCCAAGGAGGGGGCAGGCTCGCAGGTCGTGGTGTTGCCGATGGCGCGCGAGGTCATTGAGGACATTGCGCTCAACGCTGCCTATGCGGGGATCCGTTCCGCACCGCGCGGCATCATTCCCGATCCGATGTCGGTCTGCGGTGTCCGTGCCTATCACCCCGACGATCCCTTGAACCGCATTGATTGGAAGCAGACCGCAAGAGTTGGAAAGCTGATGGTCAGAGAGCAGGAATATCAGATCCGCGATAGCTTTAATTTGCTTTTGAATATGCAATCGCTGATCATTGAAAAGAATTTTCCTGAAATCAGTGCCCCCTCTTATATTGAGGATGCCATCGGTATTTGTGCATCACTGCTGGATTCCGCCATTGCAAACGATTCTCCCATTTTTATGGTGGCAAACGCGCCGCCCACGGGGGAGGGGGATTGCTTGCTTTCCGAGGACGAGGTCGGCTCACGTATTTTTTGCAGTGACGAGTACCGCCGCCACGACGAGGTCATGCAGGCGTACCGTATGCTGGCGTTTTTGCCGATGGAGATCTCGATCCCAATCGAAAAGGTGATGGACGACATCGTATCCCGTCCCGAGCTGTATGCGCGCGGAGGACACCTTGTGATGGTAACGGCGTATCTGGACGAGCGTATGCTGCAATTTCACCGTATCATGGCAGAGCGTGGATATAAGGTGATCTTTTTCGTGCTTTCCACGGGACAAAACCCCATGGAGCTTCCGCCCGATCTTGACGTTTACTACCGTCCATGCACGCTTGGAAAGAGAGGTATCGGATATGCGGTATGATATGAAGCGTCTGCTTTCCTTTTACAAGCTGATCTCGGTCATCGGCGTTTGCGTGGTCATCGCTCCGCTCTTTTTCATGGCGGCAGGGACGCTTGTTCCACGCTTTGTATGGCTGGTTACTTTTGTTTTCTTTCCAATCTCCGTTGGCATAGGATATTATTGCCAATGGCTGTTGCTTGGAGAGAAGGAGAGGCAAAAGAAGCAAAACGTAGATTTTAATTTTGAGCAAAAGGTGACCTTGGAAGACGGTCGCCGCCGACTGTCATCCCTCCTTGCGATTGGCGCGGGTGCTGTATTTGGATTTTTATGCTCCGCGTTGTTGTCGTTGTTTTCGCTATCCAAAATTGACGCAAGCTTTGCAAGACTTGTATTTACAGGGGTATGCGCCGTCAGCTCCTTTGTGGGCGCACGTCTTTGCCGTGTCAGCTTCAATCAGCTTTTGGGAGTACGTTCCTTGATGGAGTGCTGTGCCGCGTTTGCTGCCTATACCGCGATTATGGGTACCGTTCTTGGTGGATTGCCGTTTGTGTTTTTGATGGTGGCGCTTTACAGTCTGTGTCTTTTGATTGAGATGAATCAGGAATCAATTTTGCAAAGCATCGGTAAATCCGACACCTGCTACATGACGCCGGAGCTGTTGCACACGGGGCTTCTTTCCACTGTCAAGGTGTGGGCAAGATCCTTTGTGTTTATGCTGGCACTTCTTTCGCTTTTTACCACGATTCTTACCGCGTTTTACGCGATCCTTGGAATTATCAGCTTTCGAATGACGTGGGCAAACGAAAAGTTTTCTGCCTTTGAAATTATATTTTACGATATTCCAACCACGGTTCCCGTCATCAACTGTCTGTTTTTCATTGGCGGAATTGGCGTCATTGTATTTTTCTGCGTGCTTCTTTTTGGCAGGAGACGCGAGTGGGGCAAAATTTGGATCTCCTCTTTGCGCAATCTTTTGACCATGCTGGTATCGTTGGTTGCAAAATTCACAGTGCGCCTCCGTTATCGTAAGAAAGAGCCAACGGTTCCGTCGGTGCCACTGCAGGAAAGCTACGTTGACACCGTCAAAAGGATAGATCGTCCCGTGCGCCGCCGCGCCTTGAGCTATTCCTCCTTTGTGCGTCGCTTAAAATCCTTTTCCGACGCGCGGGAGCAATTTGCCTATGCATACCGAACCGTGATTGCGCTGATGGTGCAAAAAAAGATCGGTGTAGAGGAGCATCACACACCCAGCGAGGCGGCTTTGATGATTGCTCAAAAAACCAATTACAGCGAGATCGAGCCGCTGACCGCCTTGTTTTTGCGTACCGCCTACGCCAATGATAACACCTTGGGCGAGGAGGAGCTGCACAAGGCAACCGAGCAATGCCGCCAAATTTTAGAGCGTGCCATTGTGGCGGTTTGACCGTTTGAAAAAGCATAGGGCGTTGCCGTTTGGCAACGCCCCTGCATCTTATGTTGCTTTATTGCTTGCTTTCAAGAAAGCTGACGACGTCTCCAATGGTAACGAAGTTGTGAATATCGTCGTCCTGAATTTCAATGTTGAACTTTTCCTCGCACATCATAACGAGGTCAGCCAGCTCGATCGAGTTGATACCGAGATCGTTGGCAAGCTCCGCCTCAAGCGTGATTTCGTCGGGATCCAATTGCAGCTCCTCGACCAAAAGGTTCTTCAGCGTTTCAAACATGCTCTAATTCCTCCAAAAATTTTCTTGATGATCTGCCTATGGCATTCCATACATATCTATTATACATTATTTTTTGGTGCTTGTCAAGTAAAATTTACGTATTGGGGATGATTTTTGCTTTTTTACCTGCTTTTTGTCTGCTTTTTAATTTTAGGAAAGGAGAAGCCGATGCGAATTTTTCATCACCGCCCCTTGGCATTTGCCGCGTGTCTGTTTGCCGTGTGTTGCGCATTGCTATGGAATTTTAACCCGACCTTCAAGCTTTTGCTGGCATCGGCAGCCCTTTTGGGATTGTTGCTTCTTGCTTGTATCTCTCTCATTCGCCGTCACGTCAAGCGTACCGTTCTCGTTTCCATGCTCTGTCTTGGTGCCATTCTCCTTTCTACTGCCTCCTCGTATCTCTTTTTTGACCTGCATTATCAAGCGTATCGCAACAAGGACGGACAGATCTCTTGTGTGGAGGGGACCGTACTGGAGCGGATTCACTCCAAGCCTTACTTGACACTTTTGCGTGTTCGGTTGGATTGCTACGATGGGGAAACATGCCACGTTGGTGCAACGGTGGAATGTGAATATGCCTCGGCGTTGCAGGTAGGTGACCGCTTTCGATTGACGGGAACGTCGCGGGCATTTACGCAGGACGAGCTGTTTGACGAGGAGCTTTACCGCTTGTCCGATGGTTGCCTGACCGTGATCACCTGCACAAGCGAGGAGGATTGCGAGATCTTACCTGCTCAAAAGAGTGATCCCTTGGTGTTCTTTTCAAACAGGAACACACGCCTTTCGTATCAAATACGGCAGAGCGTAGGTGGGGAGGCGGGCGGTGTTGTGGCGGCGCTTCTTTTGGGGAACCGCTCTTGGCTGACAAGTGACACACAGCTTGCGTTTCGTCGCGCGGGCGTGTCGCATCTTTTGGCGCTCAGCGGTCTGCACGTGTCGATACTGATCGGCTTTTTGGAGCTGTTACTCAAAAAAATGCTTGTGCCAAAGCGCCTGCGTGCCGTTGCCGTCCCTTTTTTTGCCGTTGCTTACGTTGCGATCACGGGATTTTCGGTTTCCACGTGGCGTGCCGCTCTGATGCTTTGTATTCTTTATCTGGGATTTTTATTGCGACAGCCCTACGATTCCTTTACCGCACTTTGTGTCGTATTGGCGTTGATCCTGACGGTCACACCGTATGCGGTGTTGGATCTTTCACTTTGGATGTCCTTTTTGGCGGCAGGAGGGATCATCGTATTTTCTCCCGCCGTGCAAAAGCTGCTTGACAAGTGGCAGTATAGCAAACAACCGCCGAGAATCCTTTTTGAAGCCGTCAAGCTTTTGGGCAGTGCGCTTGCCATTGGCATCATGGCAAATCTGGCACTCCTTTTGTTAAGCGCATGGGCGTTTGGTGAGGTTTCCTTGGCATCGGTTCCCGCCACGCTCCTGCTCTCGCTTCCCGTAACACTTTTGATCGTGTGCGGTGCAATTTTGCTCTGCTTTCCTATGCTTCCCATTCTTCCGTCCCTTTGCGGGCTTTTGGGAGAGCTGATCTTAAAAGCAACCCGTCTTTTTTCAGATCTTCATCAAGTGCTTTTGCCTGTCGGAGATCCATGGACTCTTTCGGTTATCGCGCTCTTGACGCTGGTGCTGATCCTGCTTGCCGTCTTGCGGATCAAACGCCTGCGCGCGTTGATCTTACTTCCGCTTTTGTGTGTGGCAACAGTGGTCTCCTCACTTTGCGTAACCTATTTGCCGCACGATGCCGTATGGAAGGCACAACGCTTGGAGGCAGGCTTTGGAGAGGTGCGTCTTTATACCCGACACGGGCAAGCGATCCTGATCAACGATACGCGCGGTGCCTCCTCCGCGGCATACGAAATTCAAGCCGCCGCATCCGCTGCGCGCTGTACCGAGATCGAGAGTCTTGTGCTGTCGCGCTATTACAACCAGGCAACCTATTTTATCTCGAGGCTTTCATCGCGCATCCGTGTGCGCACCCTGCATCTTCCGATTCCTGCGGATGCTCGCGAGCGGGCAATTGCAGAACGACTTTCCGAGGAGGCGGGGCTGTATGGGATCGAGGTGGTGTACAATGCCGAGGAAATGCTGTCAAGATACGATACTATGTAGGTTATAACAGATCAAAAAGTCGTTTTTCAAGTGACGGAAAACGACTTTTTTTCATATTCTGTTACTGTTAAGGCTACACCTGACGGAAGGAGAGGAATGAAAGAATGACACCAAAGCTGAAGCTTGCCGTACTGGGCGGCGATCAAAGACAGATCTCCATGGCAAACGCCTTGGCGGAATACGGATATGAGGTCAAGGCATGGGGCTTGGGACAGTGCCAACGGGGCATTGGCGATGCCACGTTGTGTAAGACGTGGGAGGGGGCGGTAGAGGATGCCGATGCTGTGATCCTGCCATTGCCCGCCTCAGCGGACGGTGTCCGCGTGCATTGTCCTTTGCACGATAACGACGTATTTTTGCGTGTGACCACGCTTTTGGATGGAATCTCCGGTAAGCGACTTTACGGTGGCAGACTCAGCGAACCGATTCGCAGCATTGCGGAGCAAAAGCAGGTGGAGTGGGTGGACTATTATGAGAGCGAGCTGTTACAGCTCAAAAACGCACTTCCCACTGCCGAGGGAGCCATTGCACTTGCCATGCAGGAGCTTCCCGTCACGATTTTTGGAACGCAGGCGGCAGTGGTCGGCTACGGCAGGATCGGTTCCTTGTTGGCGGCAAAGCTTCGTGCATTGGGGGCAGACGTCACGGTCTATGCAAGAAGAAGCGAGCAGTTGACTCTGGCGCACCTCCATGGAAATCGTGCCAAACCTCTTACCCTCTGTGACGGCTCCTCCGCGCTTGCGGCACTTTCCAAGGGGTGCCGAGTGGTGTTCAATACGGTTCCGTTCAGGCTGATGACACGCGAGGTGCTGGAGCAGCTTCCCACGTCGTGTGTGCTGATCGACCTTGCATCGGCACCCGGTGGGATCGATCATGTCGCGGCGGCAGAGCTTGGAATTCGCACGGTATGGGGCACGGCACTGCCGGGAAAATGCACACCAGAGAGCGCGGGACGCTTTATTGCCGATACGCTGATTGAAATGCTGGAGGGGGCGCCTTGACGGAGCTTTTTGAGTGAAAGGACGGAAAGATATGTTAGGTTACGCATTCTGCGGATCGTTTTGCACGCACGCGCGTGCCATTCGTGAGCTGCGAAATTTAATTGCATCGGGCTATGAGATACAGCCTATTTTCAGCGAGACGGTCAGCCGCACCGATACGCGATTCGGTAGGGCATCGGTGCTTCGCACCGAGGTGGAGGCGCTTTGCGGGAGGGCTGTGATCGATACGGTGGTCAATGCCGAGCCGCTGGGACCGAGTATGCCGCTTGATGCTTTGGTCATCAGCCCATGTACGGGAAACACCCTTGCCAAAATTGCCAACGGCATTACCGATACAGCGGTCTGTATGGCGGCAAAGGCGCATTTGCGGAGCGACCGACCGCTGGTTATCTCCTTAGCCTCCAATGACGCGCTTTCGGCAAATTTAAAGAATATTGCCACGCTGCTTTCCCGCAAGCAGGTCTATTTTGTGCCGATGGAGCAGGACGATCCCGAAAAAAAGCCGCACTCACTTGTGGCGGATTTTTCACTGCTTTCTCCCACGCTGCAGGCAGCGTTTGAGGGACGGCAGTTCCGTAAGCTGTTTCTTTAAAAGTACAGAAACAAGCAGAGCTTCAGCTCCGCCCGTGACGAGGATGACACGGCGGAGCTGTTTTTTCCTTGCGCACAAACAGTGTTTTCAGCCATTCCGCATCCTCTTTTTCCACGCATCCCGTCAGGATCAAAAGTCCGATGTAAAGAACGGTTACCGCCACACAGTGAACGGTGATGGAAAGCGTGGGGTGGGGGAGTGTCAGATTCGTCAGCTGTAACAAAATTCTCGTCAGCGCGGTTGCGCCGACGATTGAGAGCAGGGGCTTGTAAACCCATTTCCAAAGCCGCACGGGAGGATTGCTGACCTTGAGCAGATGATGAATGCTTAGCACCGTATTAAAAAGCTCGGAAAAATAGATGGTGACAAGATAACCCAAAATGCCGTAGCGCGGAATCAGGATCCAAACCAATACCACCGAGATCAACGCATCAATGACGTTGACGTTCATGGAAAATACCTGCTCGCCAAGCCCCTTCATCATTGCGTCGGTGGCGGTGTCAACGTACATAATGGGGATCAAGGGGGCAAGCATGCGGATATATCTGCCCGCATCGGTGTTGGGATAAAGTGCATCCCCGATCTCGGCGGAAAAGCAGATCAAAATCCCCGCAACGCCAATGGAAAAGGCAAGCGAGAGCCACCATACGCGTGAGATCATGTAATTGATGCGTCGCGAGCTGTTTTGCACACGCCCCTCGGCAAGCTCGGGGATCAAGAGTGAGGAGAAGGAGGAGATCAGCGCGGCGGGATAGAGAATGATGGGTAGCGCCATGCCTTGAATGCTCCCGTATGCGATCAGAGCCGCACCGTGACTGCTTCCGCTGTTGCGTAGCCCCTCGGGGATCAGGATATGCTCAAGTGTCACCAGCCCCGAGCGGACGTAGGCGGTCAATGCCACGGGCAGGGCAATTTTGATCAGCCTTTTTCCGTCTCCGCGCCCTCTTTGTTGATTTTGATGTGGGAAATGCCCTGCTCGGTCGATCAGATAAAGGAGCAGGGAAAGCAAAAAGGAAAGCAACTCGGCAACCACACCGCCAAGCACCAACGCACAGCAGGTTTTTTCCACGTCTCCCGATTGCGTTGCGGCTAAGAGATACATGGTAGCTCCAATCTTTACCGCCTGCTCGGCAACCTGCACCGTGGCGTTTTTATAGGCGCGACGCACTGCGGTAAAATAGCCGCCCAGTGCCGAGGAGATCGAGATCAGTGGGAGCGTGATGCCAAACAAACGCAGTGAGGAGACCGTACGCACGTCCTTGATCCACGCAGATCCGATCAGCGGAGCAAAGCGGATCAGCAAAAAGGAGCTTGTCACGCCAAATAAAATCGCATACAAAACAGCGCGTCGCATGGCGGGAGCAATACGCCAAGGCTCATGCCGCCCCATGGCATCCACAACAACGTGCGTCACACCAAGATGGATCCCCGACGTGGCAAGCGTCAGCGCAAAGCCGTAAACGCCGCCCATCAGCGAAAACAGTCCCATTGCCTCGGCGCCCGCACGATTGGAGATATAAACCTGAAACCAAACGCCCACCGTGCGCACAAGTAGCGTTGCCGCCGTCAGGAGCATGGCATTCCAAAAAATTCGTTTTGCTTGCTTTTGCATCGGTCATCCGTCCTTTTGGAGAGTTCTGCTTTTATTTTATGAGAGTGGGGGGCTGATTATTTGGATTTGCCAATTTTTTATACCGCAAATGCGGCAGAGCGGCGGGGGATTGCATATACTTTTTGTAAGAGCGTGGAAAATCTATACAAAGTATAAAAAAAATTTTCCGAGACCTCAAAAAAGAATATGCAAAAAGGATATTGACAAATTCTGCATAATATTATATCATATTATAGGCAAATACATCATGACACAAAAGGAGAAAAAACAATGCTGATTCACGTATGCGAGCTGTGCGGCTATGAATATGTTCCCGCAAACGGAGACATTGATAGCGGAATTGAGGAAAACACGGATTTTGAAGATCTGCCCGATAGCTGGGTATGTCCCTTGTGCGGTGCTTCCAAGGAGGATTTTACCGAGGAGAACGTTGAGGACGACGATAGAGATCTGTAAAAAAATGACGTGCGGGAGAGCGATCTTCCGCTTTTTTTTAGGCTCTTGTGTTGTAGCGCTTTCATTTTGTTTTTTCTCAAAATCCTTTTCTTTCGGTTGACTTTTTTTTGATTTTATGGTAAACTATACGTATCAAAGCAATTCCTATGAAAGGAAGCAGAAGATGAAAAAGAAATTACTTGCCGTGGATGGCAACAGCATTCTCAATCGCGCGTTTTACGGGATCCGCCCCCTGACCACCAAGGACGGCTTTTGCACCAACGCGCTTTACGGTATGGTGACCATGATCACCCGACAAGCCGAGGCACTCTCGCCCGACTATTGTGCCGTTGCCTTTGATCTCAAAGCCCCCACCTTCCGTCATACCATGTACAATGCCTACAAGGCAGGGCGCAAGTCTATGCCCGAGGAGCTTGCTATGCAGCTCCCCGTAGCAAAGGAGCTTCTTGCGGCGCTTGGATATACGGTGCTGGAGCTTTCGGGCTACGAGGCGGACGATATTCTCGGAACACTTGCCTCCATGTGCGAGAATGCCGACTGTGAGGGCTATCTCCTCACGGGTGACCGCGATTCTCTGCAATTGATCAGTGACCGCGTCCACGTTCTGCTTGCAACCAATAACGATACGGCGGACATGAATGAGGAACGCTTTTTTGAAAAATACGGTGTCAGATCCTCGCAGTTTGTTGACGTCAAGGCACTGATGGGGGATAGCTCGGATAATATTCCCGGAGTTCCCGGAATCGGGGAAAAAACTGCCCTCAAGCTGATTGCCGAATACGGAAGTCTGGACGGCGTTTACGAGGCATTGCCCACCGCCAAGCATACCCCCTCGGTGCGCGCCAAGCTGGAGAGCGGACGCGATAGTGCTTATCTTTCGCAACAGCTTGCACGCATCTGCCGTGAGGTTCCACTCAATATGACGTTGGATGATCTGAAAAGCAAGGGAATTCAGCGTGCCGACGCTCGCCGCCTCTTTTTACGGCTGGAGTTTTCGGCGTTCCTCAAGCGTTTTTCCCTTGACGGAACCGACGAGACCGCACCCACGCCCACCGAGGCAAGCATCCGTCTTTGCGATGCGGATCTTTCTGCGCTGACCGCCTTTTTACAGCCTCTTGAAGTCGTTGCCTTGGATCTTGACGGGACATCGTGGCTGTTCTCCGACGGCGAAAAAATCCTTTGCTCCACCGCTCCCGCGACCGAGCTGCTTCGGCTTTTGCAGGGAAAAACGGTGGTCTGCTACGATGCCAAGGCACTGTATAAGCAGGTCTCGGATCCGGTCCTGCGCTCGCTGGAGCTTTACGACCTGATGCTTGGTGCATATCTCGTCAACTCCTCCAAGGGGAGCTACGAGCTTGCCACGCTGATCTCGGATTATCTTGGAGAGCTTTCCAACGCCGAGCTGCCGCGCATCACCTATTTTATGCGTTTGTATCAGCCAATCTCCCAACGCCTTTTGGAAAGCGGGCAGGCGGAGCTTTTGACCAATCTGGAAATGCCGCTTGCGGCAGTGCTTGCCGATATGGAGACCGCAGGCTTTCGCATTGACCGTGAGGGCATCTCCAATTACGGCGCGCATCTTGCTGAGGTGGCGTCTATTTTGGAGTCACAGATCTATTTCCATGCGGGAAAGGAATTCAATATCAATTCTCCCAAGCAGCTTGGAGAGGTTTTGTTTGACACGTTGGGACTTCCGCACGCCAAAAAGACCAAAACGGGATACTCGACCAATGCCGAGATCCTTGAAAAGCTTCGTCCCGCGCATCCCATCATCGACGATATTCTCGATTACCGTCAATTGACCAAGCTCAAAAGCACCTACACCGATGGACTTTTAAAGGTTGCCGACGAAAACGGTCGCGTGCATACCAATTTTAAGCAAACGGGAACGGCAACGGGACGTCTTTCATCCACCGAGCCAAACCTGCAAAACATTCCCGTGCGTACCGAGCTTGGCAGAGAGCTTCGCCGCTTTTTCCTGCCCGAAAACCGCGATTACGTCATCGTCGACGCCGACTATTCACAGATCGAATTGCGGATTTTGGCGCATATTTCGGGGGATTCCAATATGATTGCGGCATTCAAGGAGGGTATTGACGTTCACACCTCCACCGCGGCAACCGTGTTTGGTGTTTCCACTGCGGCGGTCACACCCGAGATGCGCAAGCGCGCAAAGGCGGTCAACTTTGGCATCCTTTACGGCATCGGTGCATTTTCTCTCTCTGACGACATCGGCGTTTCGCGCGCAGAGGCGCAGGGCTTTATTGACCGTTATCTTGCAGGCTATCCCGGTATTGATGCCTATCTCAAGGACGTCATTCGATCGGGCTATGAAAACGGCTACGTCACCACGCTGTTCGGTCGCCGCCGCTATATCCCCGAGTTGCTTGGAACCAACAAAATGCAACAAAAGTTTGGGGAACGCGTGGCAATGAACAGCCCGATTCAGGGCACCGCCGCCGATATTATCAAGCTTGCCATGATCAAGGTGCATCAAAAGCTGAAGGAAAGCGGTATTGACGCACGCCTGATCCTGCAGGTACACGACGAGCTGTTGATTGAGGCACACCGCTCCTGTGCCGAGCAGGCAAGGGAGATCCTCCGCGCCGAAATGGAGAACGCCGTCAGCTATTCCGTCCCCTTGGACGTAGATATTCACATCGGAAATACCTGGTTTGAAGCAAAATAAAAAAGAAAGCGAATGGGCATTGAGCAATGCTCATTCGCTTTCTTTTATGTTCAAAGGATTTCGGTTTTGTAGGCACTTCCGTCCAATTGCTTCCACGTCAGTGTCCGTCCTTCAAGGATCAGATAGGAGTGTGGGGAGTGTTCCTTGGGGATCGATACCGATCCGGGATTGACGTAGGTATATCCGTTGTGAGGTTGAAATTTTGGAATATGCGTGTGTCCGCACAAAAGCAGATCTCCCGATTTCAGGGGTGGGGGATTGTCCTCCCCAAACAAGTGCCCGTGCGTGGCAAAGATCCGCATTCCGTTGACGTCAAGCCATGCATAATCGGCAAGCACGGGAAAATCAAGCACCATCTGATCCACCTCTGCCTCGCAATTTCCGCGCACGCAAAGCAGCTCTTGGGAAAGTGGATTCAGCATTTCAATGACACGCTTGGGGGCGTATTCGGGCGGCAGATCGTTGCGAGGACCGTGGTAAAGCAGGTCTCCAAGCAACAAAAAGCGATCGGGCTGCTCGACTTGGTATGCCTTGACAAGCTGCTCGCAGTAATATGCCGAGCCGTGAATATCGGAGGCGATCATCAGTTTCATTTGGTATTTCCTTTCGGTATTGGTTATCGTTTCCTTTATTATATATATTTTTGAGGGATTTGTCAAGTTTTTTTCAAAAGCTTCTTGACAAATACAAGAGCTTGGTGTATAATTGTATACATTAAAACAGAGCATCGGAGGAATAAGAAATGTTAGAGATTTCTTCCAAAACAAACCTATTGGAGCAAAAGAGCTATAAATATTCGTTGCAGGACGTTGCAGAGCCCAATCTGTACCGCGACGTTTACCCCTATACCGACGTGCCGCGCATTCCCTTCAACCATCGCCGCGTGCCGATCGGCATGCCCGAGGATATCTGGATCACCGATACCTCATTTCGCGACGGTCAGCAGTCGGTAGAGCCTTACACAGTCAAACAGATCGTGGATCTGTACAAGATGCTTTCGAGATTGGGCGGTCCTTACGGGATCATTCGTCAGACCGAGT
>JAGANE010000278.1 GCA_017624395.1 Clostridia bacterium | reverse complement strand
TTCATTCCTGATTTTTTCTGTCGGCAACCTGTTGGATATAAAGCTTTGGCGTGATGCCCTGAATACTTGTAAAGACCTTCGAAAAATACAGCGCATCGCGAAAGCCCGAAAGCAGAGCCGCATTTTTGACGCTGACGATTCCCTCCTCAATCAAAAAAACGGCATGTCTGATGCGCAATTCGCGCAGGTATTGCGTGTAGGCGACTCCTTTTTTCTTTTTGAACAGTGAGGAAAGATATTTGGCATCGTAGCCAAGCTCATCGGCGATTGCCGTGATCGAAAGATCGGCATCGGCAAAGCGGTCATGTGTCAGCGATATAATCTGCTCGGTCACGTCGTGATGCTTTTTTTCTTGCGGCGTCAGGTGTGCCAGCGTGTAGAGCAAAACCGATTCGCTGATCAGATCCACGTTATGATTTTGCGCGGAATATCCAATGCTTTCCTGCCAAAAGGGGATCATGTTCTCGCAGTGGACAAATATGCGATTTGTCTCGGTGATGCCAAAGCGATCCAGATATTCGTCGGCACGTCTGCCGCCAAATTCAATGTAGCAGTATTTGAGATCCTCGTTGGAGGTGACCGAAAAAAGATCCTTTTTCATGATAAAAAACAAGGTTCCCGTAGTCAGTACGTCGCATTGCATGTTGTGCAAAAAGGAGCCGTTGCCCGAAAAGACCAGTGCCACCGCGTGGGTGCCTGCCTCGCGCGGGCTTGCCTGCTCATTTTGTGTTTCATAAACAAATCGCCGTGTGATCAGATCACTGGAGCGATAAGGATTCATTTTGCAGATGTTTTCAATCATAACGTATCTCCTTTTTGGTCTTGGTATGAGTATAACACAGAACAGACCAAAAATCAATTTGTTTTTACAAAAAATAAACTTTTTTCCATAAAGAAAAGGATTTTGTCTATTTACAAGAGCATTTTTTTGTGGTAGAATATTTTTGCAGTCGGATCTTGAAAGGGGGATTTTAATGTATTATCTTTTGATCACCGTGTCGGTGGTGATGTTTGGAATTCAATTTTTATTCAGTCAACGCTATCAAAGAGAAAGCGGGAATGGCATGGTGGCAACGGTGATGCTGACCTTCCTTTCTTCCGTAACGGGTGTGATCTGTCTTGGGATCATCAACGGCTTCAGCCTTGCATTGACTTGGTTTACCTTTTTGATGGCGGCAGTGACCTCGCTTAACTCGTTCTTATTTACAGTCTGCTCGCTAAAATCGTTGGAAAAGATCAACCTTTCTCTCTATTCGCTGTTTTCCATGCTTGGCGGCATGATGCTCCCGTTTGCGGCGGGCTTGCTTTTTTACAACGAGTCTATGACGCTTGGCAAGGCGATCTGCGTGCTGCTTGTGATCGTTGCGTTGGCTTTGACGGTGGAAAAGGGAAATAAAAGGGGCGGGGCAATCTATTATTGCGGCATCTTTGTTCTCAACGGTATGTCGGGCGTGATCTCCAAGATCTATGAGAGCGCGCCCTACGAAAAGGTCAGCGCGGCGGGGTATTCCATGTGGAGTGCTTTGATCAGTGTGGCGGTGAGCGGTATTTGGCTGCTCCTGATATGGCGTAAGCTGAAAAGACCGAGCGGAAAAGCGATCGTCTTTGCGGTTGGCAGCGGTACCCTCAGCCGCATTGCAAATTATCTGCTGTTGCTTTCCCTGGCAGTTTTGCCCGCAACGGTACAATATCCCTTTATTACGGGCGGTGTGATGATCGTTTCCACGGTGATCGCCGTCATCACGGGGCAAAAGCCCTCCAAAAAGGAGATTGCCTCGGTAGCGCTTTCCTTTGTTGGAATTCTTGCACTTGTTTTTCTGTAAGCATCAAACGATAAAAATACATTCTAATGGAGAATCCGATTATGAAAAGAACGGTAAAATTCGGTATTTTCGGTTTGGGCAGAGGAGGCTCGTTTTATAACACGGTTCTGCTCAATAACGGAGAGATCGTTGCGGTTTGCGATCTGAACGAAAAAAAGCTGGCAGATGCCAAAAAGCATCTTGGTGACAATTTGGCAACCTATACCGATTTTGACGAATTCATCAACCATGAGGGGTTGGAGGCAATCTTCCTTTGCAATTACTTCCACGAGCATGCCGAATATGCGATTAAGGCACTGAAAAAGAACATTCACGTGCTGAGCGAATGCACCTCCAACGGCACCATGGCAGAGGGCGTGGAGCTGGTACGCGCGGCAGAGGGAAGTCAGGCAATCTATATGCTTGCCGAGAACTATCCCTTTATGAAGTTCAACCGCGAGATGCGCCGCGTTTATCAAAGCGGAACGCTTGGTCAGGTGCTATTTGCCGAGGGCGAGTACAACCATCCCATGGATTATACGGGCTTGGATTTGCAGGAGTGGAGGATGCTGCACCCCTACGCAAAGCATTGGCGCAACCATCTGCCCAGAACTTACTACGTTACACATTCCTTGGCACCGCTGATGTACATCACGGAGTCCAAGCCGATTCGCGTGACCGCGTTTGCGGCAAATATTCCTTATCCCAAGGAATGGGCACACCCCTTTAATGGTGACAGAGCGGCAATCATCAGCTGCCTCAACGACGACGGATCGGTCTATCGCGTCACGGGCTGTGCCAGCTTTGGCGCGCATGAAAACTCCTATCGTATTTGCGGCACCAAGGGACAGATTGAAAACATCCGCGGAGAAGAAAAGGTACTGCTGCGCTACAATAAATGGGACGTGCCGGAAAACGCCAACCGCACCTCGGTCTACAATCCCGAATGGAACGATCCTCAGGCACGCTTGATCGATCAGGCGGGACACGGTGGCGGAGATTTTCTTGTGATCCGTGAATTTTTCGACTGTATCCGTGAGAACAGGCTCCCGATGTTTGACGTTTACTTTGCAACGACCATGGCATCGGTGGCAATCCTTGCGCACCGCAGTGTTCTGGAGGGCGGACGTCCCTACGACATTCCCGATTTCCGTAAGGAGGAGGATCGCAAGGAGTATGAAAATGACCGTCTTTCTCCCTTCTATGGCAAGGACGGCAGTGCGCCCACCCTGCGTACCTCCTCACACGTGGAGGATATTCCCACCGAGGAAGATATGGAGCGCTACGATCGGGCAATTTCCGAGATCAAATAAATTATTTTTACCAATCTTTGGAAAACGGTCGCTTCGGTTGATGGGGCGACCGTTTTTTTGAAAAGTCAAAAAGAGAAAAGCAAAAGTCAATATGGTAAAAGTAATATAAAATATAAAATTGTATAATAGACACAAAGAGACAGAATTGTGCAATCATAGATAAGGAGGGAAGAAACATGAAGATTTGGAATGGCTTTACGGGTGTGGTCAAGGATCAAAACGGGAACGAGGTGCTTTTTTTGGAGCCCAAGACCTCCGACTCGCTTGGTATGTGCTGGGAGCTTTTTGAAGCCGAGGGTGTGACCGCTTGCCGCGTCAGCGCCGTATGCAGTGACGGGCTTGATGGGGCACGCTCTATCTCCCTGCGTCCTGCGCTGACCTGTACGGACGCCGATTACCTTGCCATTGTCAATCATTCGCCCTTTTGGTGCTCCCCTGCCTTTGGAGGTCGCTTTTCCGAGCTTCCGCATGACGAAAAGCCTACCCAGATGCTTCTTGTATGTCGGGACGGCATCTGGAGCTGTATTCTGCCCGTTTGCGACGACACCTACAAGACGGTGATCTACGGGAGCGAGGACGGCTTTGAGTTTTGCACCTATAACAACTGCGCTGGCTTACGTGAGTGCCGCGAGCAATTGGCATTTGTTTGCTGTGAGGACAGTGACCCTTACAAGGCGATCCGCCGTTGCACCAAGGCGGCTGCCGTGTTGCTTGATTGTGGCTTGAGAATGCGCGAGGAGCGGAAATATCCCGAATTTTTTGAGTACCTCGGTTGGTGCTCTTGGGATGCACTGCAGATCCGTGTCAGCCATGAGGGGCTTTTGGAAAAGGTAAGAGAATTTCGTGAGAAGCGTGTTCCCATCGGCTTTGCCATCATTGACGACATGTGGGCGGACTGTCCGCATCTGGAGGAGATCCCCGCCGATGCCGATTTTCGCAGTATGGTCCACGAGATGCACCAAAGTCAGATGCGTTCCTTCCAAGGCTCGCCCCGCCGTTTTCCCAAGGGAATGAAGGCGGCTGTGGAGGACGTAAAAGCGATGGGCATTCCGCGTGTGGGCATCTGGTTCCCGACCACGGGATATTGGAATGCCTTTGATCCCGATGGAGAGGCAAAGGAATGGATGGAGTATCTGACACGGGATCGCAAGGGAAGATTGGTTCCCGATCCCACGCCCGAAAAGGTATTTGGACTTTACGATATTTTTTGCAGCCGTATTCGCAGCTGGGGTTGTGATTTTGTGAAGATCGACAATCAATCCTTCCACGGATATTTCCGCGGTATCAAGCCCATTGGCAAGACCGCGCGTGCTTTTCAGACCGCCATTGACAGTACCGTCGGATCCAATTTTAACGGTGCAATGATCAACTGCATGGGTATGACCAGCGAATGTATGTTTAACCGTCGCAGCAGTGCGGTCAGCCGTTGCTCGGACGATTTTATGCCCGAAAGCCGAGAGTGGTTTGCCAAAAATATTTTGCAATGCGCATACAACGGACTTTTGCAGGGACAGTATTACGTCAACGACTGGGATATGTGGTGGACCGATGACGAGCAGGCAAAAAAGAACAGCCTTTGCCGTGCCATCAGCGGTGGCCCCATTTACGTCAGCGATAAGATCGGACGCACCAATGCCGAGATCCTATATCCGCTTGCCTTTGCCGACGGACGCATCCTGCGCCCCGACGAGAGTGCAACGCCCACGGCGGATTGTCTGATTGGAAATCCCACGGGGACGGGGAAGATCTTTAAGATCCGTAACCGTGTGGGAGGGAGCGGAATTGCGGCAGTGTTCAATATTGATGCTCAAAACCGCGCGGTCAGCGGTACACTTTCTCCCACGGAGACGGGTGTTTTTGACGGCGACTATGCTTATTACGAGTATTTCACAGGCGAGGCGGGGATCCTGCACAAGGGCGAGCGGTTGGAAATATCCTTGGAGAACAACGATACCTTCCGCCTGTACACCTTTGTGCCTTATCAAAAGGGACGCCCTGCAGTGATGGGGCGATTGGATAAATACATCGGTGTCAAGGCTGTCGTGGCAGAAAACGCACGGTCACTGACACTTTACGAGGGTGGTCGGATCGGATTTGTTTCCGAGACGCCGATTTCCTTGGAGGCAGACGGAAAACAGCTTACGGTCAAGCAAAACGGGTGCTTGCAATGGGTGACGGTGGATGCCGACACCAAGGTGCTGTACTATCGCTGATACGCAGAAAAAATAAATAGTAATGGAGAAAAAATGATGACAAACGAAAACAAGGGAATTTCCCAAAACGAACTCAACAACAACGTCTCGGCAGTGGGACAGCTTGGAGAACGCCCCTCGGTACGATTTGAGGGAAAGATGGGTGGCATGCGCGTTTTGATCATTGGAAACTCGATCACATGGCACGCGCCCAACGAGGGTATCGGCTGGCCCGGAGATTGGGGCATGGCGGCATCGGCACCCGAAAAGGATTTTGTTCACCGCCTTTGCGCAATGCTTTCCGAAACATACGGTGACGTATCGCTTTGTATTGCACAGCTTGCCTCCTGGGAGCGCGGCTATGAGGAGGGCAGGGCGCTTTTGGATCGGATGTATGACACAGCGCGCGATTTTGCGGCAGATCTTGTGGTGGTACGCATCGGCGAAAATATGCCGCGCGGATCTGCTCCTGCCTGCAAGCCCTATTTTGACGATATGATCAAGTATTTTTGTACCAATCCAAACGTGCGTGTGGTGATCTCCGACGATTTTTGGCACAACGATGCACGCGATGAAATGATCCGTGAGATCGCAGAAGAAAACGGATACGCGTTTTGTCAGATCAGCGATCTGGAGCAGGATCCCCGTACCATGGCGCTGGGTGAGTATGAGCATCGCGGCGTCAGCTTGCATCCAAGCGACTACGGCATGGAGCAGATCGCCCGCCGACTGTTTGAAACGGTGAAAAAGAATTTTGAATTTTGAGGAGAGGATGAAAATGGGCTACCGTGTTTATCCCGTGACACAAACGGAGCTTTTCTGCCGCGATTACACCGTTTTGATCGATGGCAAGGAGGTTCCTCTGAATAGCGCTCGCGTTTCCGCCGTTCCCTTTAACCGTTATTGGCCGGGACATCAAAGACAGATCGAGCAGACCGAGCTGATCAATTTTTTATCCTTTTCACTTGACGCCCCTGTCACATTGGAGATCGTTCCCCACAAGCCGTTTGAGCGCGTGGAGCTTCGCCCCGCATCGGCAGAGCTCGGGTATGAGATCACGGGGGAAGGCCATATCGTTGTGACCTTGAAAAAGCCGCAGTATTTTACGGTGGAGCCTTACGGTCGCAATCACGCATTGCACGTGTTTGCCGATCCGATGCCGCAATATGACATAGATCAAAACGATCCCAACCTGCTTTATTTTGGCGCGGGAGAGCATGACGTTGGTTTGATTGAGCTGAAAAGCAATCAAACGCTCTATCTTGATGAGGGGGCAGTGGTCTATGCGCGGATCCTTGCCGAGCGGGCAGAGAATATCCGTATTCTGGGCAGAGGTATTCTTGATAATAGCCGCAACAAGGAGGAGATCCTGTTTGAAGCAACTGCAAAAACTGAAAAGGAGTACATACAGAATGCCATTCGGTATCATGCGGTAGAGCTGAATTTTTGCGAGCGGATCAGGATAGAGGGTATTACGGTGCGGGACTCTTTGGTGTTCACCATTCGTCCGACCGCCTGTCGGGATATTGAGATCCAAAACGTCAAGATCTTTGGAAATTGGCGTTACAATTCCGACGGCATCGATATGCACAACTGTCGGGATGTCCTCATTGAAAATTGCTTTATCCGCACGTTTGACGATTGCATTTGTGCCAAGGGCTTGGATTGGCGCCTGAAAAACAGCTTTGACGAAAAGGGCTATGATCCCAAGACCTACGAATATTTCAAAAACCTGCACGTCAAAGGCTGTGTGCTATGGAACGATTGGGGCAAGTGCCTTGAGATCGGTGCCGAGACCTGCGCCGAGGAAATGTGTGACATTTTGTTTGAGGATTGCGACATCCTCCACGTGACCTCGGAGGTTCTTGATTGCATGAACGTTGATTATGCCGAGGTTCACGACGTGACCTACCGCAACATCCGCATTGAGCTGGACGAGGTGATCCTGCATCCAAGGGTGCAAAAGGGTGAGGAGATGACCTATGCCGACAATGATCCCGATCCCGACTATACGCCGATCTTGATCTGTGTTCGCGTCAGCTATCACCATCTGTGGAGCGCGGGCGGTGAGCGGCGCGGGATCAATCGCAATATTACCTTTGAGGATATTTTTGTCAGCGGACGTCAAAAGCCGATCCTGTGGTTCAAGGGCTACGATGCCGATTACACCACTTGTGACGTGACCGTGCGCGGTCTGTATCACAACGGTGTGCGTGTGACCTCCTGCGAGCAATACGAATTAAGACAGGATGAGTTTTGCAAAAATATCTCCATTTCCTAACGTTCTTGTCTCTCTGCGCTTAATATCCAAAGGAGTTGCGCTTGTAAAGATTACCGTTTTGGCGGTTTTCATTTCAATAAAAAACGGATTCCCTTTCTTGAGATTGGAAATCCGCTTTTTGGACACAAGATCTTTTCAAAACACTTTTGAAAAGTTTGATGAAATTATTTATAATGACATTATGAAAAGGGAAGCTTTTTACGTACTTTCCAATCGGATCAAGCCGCGGACGTTTTGAAACAGTGGGCGCTCGATCACTGCCGAATGGTTGTGGTAGTTTCCCACGGCAAGCTCCATGCTGTCCTCGGTGATGGCAAGCAGAATACCCATTTGTCGGGTTCCCGTGTTGGTTGGCTCTAAAATCACCAGGTCTCCGATTTCGGGCATTTCGTCGGCGCTTTTCCAAAGGTGGATCTTGGGGAGATGTGCGTATTGCTCCCATGCCCGTACAAAAGCAAATGAGCCCATCACGCGCGGGTCGGGATAACGGATGGGCAGACCGATCCCTGCGGCGTCGGTGCAAAGATAGGCAAAGGCACCGCTCCAATTTTCGTTCAGACTTTCCAAGGTGACGTCGTCCGCCGCCTCAAACAGCTCTGCCAAGGGCTGCAGATTTCCGATTGCCGCAATCGTATCTCCGTGATAATTTTTTCGCGCTTCCTCTCGCGCAACTTCTGCCAGCTTCAGGTTCACTTCAAATTCCTCCCCTTGTTTCTTCTGCCCATATTGTAACATAAAATCACAGCTTTTGCAAGGGATTGGTCAAATTTTGTCGGTGGATCTTAAAAACAATGTCATTTAGTTAAGGCATTATGAAAGGCCCTCCCTTTGGGAGAGCTGGCGCCGTAAGGCGACTGAGAGGGTAATTTTTTCCTCAAAGCCCTCTCCGTCACGCTATCGCGTGCCACCTCCCCCGAGGTGGGAGGCACTTTTCTCGTTAACTTAATGACGTTGTCTCAAAAAGAGGCAGGCTTATTTTTCCAAATGTATTGACAACAAGTTATTTTTATGATACAATGAGTATGCGACGTAAATCAAATAGAAATGAACTTACATGCCCAAGGTGTACCTTTTTACTTTCGGTAAAAATGTATGCTCCCTTTTGTACACCTTAAATGTAAGTTGTGAAAAGTTGATTTATGTCGCAGTAAACGGAGCTACACATTTTTCGTGCGTGGCTTCGGCTACGCACTTTTTATTTAAAATCATTTTATTTAAAGAAAGGAACGAAAAACATGAAAAAAACCATCCGTTTGTTCACCACCTGTCTCCTCCTTGCCTCCATGCTGCTGGCAATGCTTTCGGCGTTTTCACTCTCAGCAGGTGCGTACTCCGATTGGGACGGTGAGACGATCCTACTTCCCGAAGGCTCGGGAACCGAGGACGATCCCTTTTTGATCGCCTCTGCCGAAAATCTGGCATGGATCTCCTACATGACCGCGCATTATGACGAGGCAAACGCGATGCTTGGAACCCAATTCACCTCCGACAGCGTGTTTTCGGGAATGTATTTCGTTCAGACCGATGATATTGATCTTGGAGGCAACCTCTTTACGCCCATTGGCACCACGCAATCGTCAAACGACGAGCTTCGTAATGCCTTTGGCGGTTGGTACATCGGTGACGGCTATACGATCTCCAATGCGTATATCGATCCCGAGGAGCAGATTGAATTTGTTGATTACGAAACCCTGATGGCGGAGGGCTATCATCCCGCGGGTCTGTTTGGCGTGCTTGCCGAGGGAGCTGTGATTTACGGGGTCAACGCCTGCAATATTACGTTGGGGATCAGCTCCGAGAGCGAGCTGTACAGTAGTGACACGGAGTTTGATCCGAGTGCTTTTGTTTCGGGTGTGATCGCGGGTGCGACCTATGGAGAAGCAATCATTGTTTATTGTACTACAGATGGCGATTGCTCTGCTTATGCCGATTATACGGCGGGAGGAATTCTCGGTATGGCGCACCAAGGGGCAGAGATCGGTCTTTGCATCAACGAAGCAAGCGTGAGTGCAGCAGATAAGGCATCGGGCGGTATCGTTGGCTTTGGCTACAACACCAACGTTGCGGGATGCCTCAACCGCGGGAGGATCTATCATCAAACAGCAACCCGTTGGTCGGGGGCAGGCGGTATTATGGGAATGCCCTTTGACGCCGAGGACAACGAATACGTATATATTGGCTATTGCATCAATGACGAGGATGCATACGTCAGTGCCACTTCTGCGCAAACCGACCAAAACGATAAAAACAACCGCGTGGCGGTTGGCGGTATCATGGGTAACGACGATGTTGCTTACAATGCCGAAATTACGTATGAACATTGCTATAATCTCGCGTATATGCTTTTTGCGACCTTTGTTGACGCAGGACTTTCAAATAAAAACACGCTTGCCACCTTTGGCGGTATTTCGGGTTACACCAAGGACACCGAGGGCGGCTTGGGTGCGCGTATCTATGACTGCTGTTATAGCGTAGACGTCACCGCTAGTGTGATTACATACGGAAGCTTAAACATGTACGGTATTACCTATGACTCGCAAAGCGGTTATTCTGAATACTCTCTCTATGCGGGTATTACCTATGCAGGATTGAGTGAGTTGCAGATTCAGGCAGGTGTGGGCGATCCCTATTTGGCGTTTGAAACCTGCGAATACGGCATCAGTGCAGAGGAGATCAAGGCGGACGAGACCTATCAAGAGATCCTTGCCGAGCTTGGCTTGGTTGCAGGCCCATGGCTCCCCTATGATGAAGAAACGCATTGCAGGACGACTCCTGATGGAGACGTGGAATACGGCAACCACAATTTTGATGCTGCAAACGTTGAGATATTGACATACCCGACGCATACGGGAGAGGGCTTGGCGATTGCCGTCTGCACCGATTGCGGATATGAAGAATATAGGCCGCTTGATCCGTTTGAGGATGAACACGTCCCCGGCGGCTGGCAGTACGTCAGCGCAACGCAGCACGCCAAGAGATGCTATTGCGGTGTGGTAGTAAGTTATGAAAATCACACGTGGGACAGCGGAGCTGTGATCGTTGCCCCCACGCATACCACGGACGGTGTAAAGGTATTTTTCTGCTCGGGCTGCGGATATTCCAAATATGCCATTGTTCCCAAATTGACCAATCATACCTATGGCGACTGTCTGCCCGTTGACGGTGAAACACACGAGAGAGCCTGCGCCTGCGGAGATACCAAAACCGCTAACCACGCATGGGATGCCGGTGAGGTACTGACTGCGGCAACACACATGGCGGACGGCGTAAAGCTTTATACCTGTATTGATTGCGGTGCGACCAAGACCGAGACAATTGCAAAATTTGCCGAGCATATTTACGGGGACACCGAGCGTCATAACGCAAAGCAGCACAAGACCGTGTGTGCCTGCGGGGACGTCAAATATACCGACCACGCATGGAACGCTGGCGAGGATCTGATTTCGGCTACCGAGCGTAGCGTGGGGATCCGTCTTTACACCTGCAACGATTGCGGCGAGACACGCCTTGAAAAATTGGAGATCCTTCCCGCAGAGTCGGGCTGCCGTGCCTCTGTTGGTGTGGGCTTGGGAATTTTCATGACCTGCTGTGCTGCGGCTCTGCTTTTGAAAAAGAAAAAGAACTGAATGTTGACCAACTCATTTTAAATGATCAAGGGCGATATAAAAACACAATATCCTGAATTTGAACGGGCTGCGATCAATATTTATTTGCGCTTCAACCAGCAGACGTTTTTGTAAACGAACATTTGGTTTATAATCTCATCCGAGGTGACCCTTTGCGGCCCCCTCGGGTGTTTTTTTGCTTATACGAAATCAAAAAACAGCCTGATATCCGTCTTACAATGCCGATTCT
>JAGANE010000277.1 GCA_017624395.1 Clostridia bacterium | reverse complement strand
TGGTGATCCAAAAAAGAATTTATTTTGATAAGACGTTGATCACTTTGCGGGAGTATTACGGTTGGACAGAGCCTTGCCTCGTGACAAAATGCTATGATTCCGCTGACCCAAAATTCAAGAACCGTGACGTTTGTATTTTTCTTGTTGCTGACGAGCTGCGGATTACGGCAGACTTAAAGCATGGATTTTCTATCAGAGAAAACGATTTGGGCTGCTATGCCTTTGGGGTTGACGAAATATCCGTCGATCAAATCCAAGGGGAGCGCCTTTTGATGACCGAGTTGAAATGCGGAGAGATCGTTTTTCATCTGGGGCGTCGGGCAAAAGGCTTTATAGAAAAGCATCTGACATCTAAAACTAATTTTTATTCATCCGTCAAAAAGGAGCATCAAGACCATGAAAATCATGACCTTTAACGTACAGCACTGTGCGTCCTATCTTGAAAACGGAAAGATCGACTTTTCGTTGTTTGCCGAGACGATCCGAAAAAGCGGCGCCGAGATCGTGGGGCTGAATGAAATGCGCGGCAAGGGCGAGGCTACCGATTATGAGGCGCAGACCGAGATCCTTTCGTCGCTCTCGGGCATGCCGCACGCCTATTTTGCGCCTGCCATTATGGTGCGCGGGCAAAATCCGTACGGAAACGCATTGCTTTCCAAGCACAAGCTTTTATCGGCGCGCAAGATCATGATCCCCGATCCGCCCACACGCGTGGAGGGGCACCGCTATGAGACACGCTGTATGCTCAAGGCAAGGCTTGCCTGCGGGCTGACCGTGGCGGTGGTTCACGTCGGCTTGAACCGCGATGAGCAAGCCTGTGCGATCTGCACACTTTTGGAGGAGATTGAGGACGAGCGCTTTGTTTTGATGGGGGATTTTAACATGACTCCCGACGATCCGCTCCTTGCACCGATTCGCGATCGGCTGTTGGATACGGCGCTCTTGACGGATGCGCCGCTCCTGACCTATCCCTCGGATGCCCCCAACCAAAAGATCGATTACATCTTTGCCTCGCGCGACCTTCATGTGACGAGTGTGCGCGTGCCCGAGTGGGTGGTCTCCGATCACCGCCCTTATCTGATCGAGATCGAATAAGAGCTTGCAAGCTACAATTTTGTGATACGTAGGAGCCGATTATGAAAAAACAAGCCTCCAAAGCGGCAGTGGCAAAGCCCTTTGGTCTGATCCTTTTATGCTGGCTGGTTTATACCTGCTCGTATATCGGAAAGCTCAGCTACAACGCCAACATCAATCCCATTGGGGATGCGTTTGGCATCAGCTACGCCGAGGCGGGTATGGTGTCCACCTTTTTCTTCTTTGCCTATGGCGGCGGTCAGGTCTTTAACGGGCTGATGTGCAAGCGATACAACGTTAAATACGTGATCCTTACCTGCCTTACCGTGTCAAGCATCCTCAATCTTGCGGTGACGACAGTCTCGGATTTTTCGGTATTGAAATATCTTTGGCTGCTCAACGGTGTTTCAATGTCCTTTCTCTGGACGCTTTTGATCCGCTTGCTTTCCGAGACGCTTTCCGAAAAGGATATTCCGCGGGCGATCTTTTTTATGGGAACCACGGTTGCAACGGGCACCTTTTTGGTTTACGGCATGAGTGCCTTGTTTGTTGCCACGCTTTCCTGGCGCGTGACCTTTTACGTGGCGTCGGGGATCCTGCTATCTGCTGCGGTCGTGTGGTTCTGCCTTTACGATTCCTTGGTGACGCCGCTGAAGCTTGCGCGTGATCGGGAGCGGCAGGAGTGCTTGCAGGCAGAGGGTGGAGCAGATGACGCCGTAAGAGGTGGCGGCACGGGCTTGCGCGGTCTTGGTGCGATGCTTGCCGTGCTTGCATGGTTTGCCGTGTCCAACAATTTTGTCAAGGACGGGGTCACGGCATGGACACCCGATATTCTGTCCGCGCTATACGGCACGCCGGCATGGCTCTCCATTTTGCTGACGCTGCTTTTGCCCTTGGTTGCCATTGGAGGAACCGCGATTGCGGTTCGTCTGTATGCAAGGACAAAAAGCTTTGTGGGCACGAGTACACTGCTGTTTGTCGGTGCGGGTGTGTTGATCGGCGCGGTGATGGGCTTTTTACAGACCTCGCTGATCCCGCTTACGGTGGGCTGTCTTGCACTGGTCTCCTGCTTGATGGCAGGTGTCAACAACGTGATCACAAGCATGGCACCTCTACATATGAAGGAGCGTGTCAATTCAGGAAAATTGGCGGGGATCCTGAACGGCTTTTGCTATCTCGGAAGCACGCTGACCTCCTACTCCTTGGGCGCAGTGGCGGATGCATGGGGTTGGTACTCGGTGTTTGTGGTGCTGCTGACGGTGAGCGTGATTGCCGTTGGAATTGGTTGCGTGTATTTGATTGTAAAGCGGTTCTCAAGGTTGAGCTGTTGATCGCATCTTGGATGTACTTGACAAATAAGAGAGCGAGGTGTTTTTATGGATCACTGTATGATGCTGCACGACCGCCCCTTTGAAATGATCAAACGAGGGATCAAGACCGTGGAAATGCGTTTGCACGATAAAAAACGCCAAGCGGTGAACGTTGGAGATCTGATTATGTTTACCAACGTGCGGACGGGAGAAAAAATGACCGTAAGAGTCATTGCAAAAAATATATTTGATAATTTTGAGGCATTATACGATTTTTATGAGAAAAGTGTGATCGGTTATCTGCCTGACGAGGTTGCTGACCCCGATGATATGGCGCAATATTACTGCCAAGACGATATCAAAGAATTTGGTGTGTGCACCATGGAAATACGGATAGAAGGAGGACGTGATGAGGCGTGAGAAAAAGAGTAACGGTGAATGGAAAAGCCAATTGCTTGGCGGATTGTTGGAAGTGGGGATTGTCTGGTTCATTGTTATTATTGGCTTGGGAATTGCTTTTTTATTGCCAAGGGAAAGTGCCAAAGATATCCCGTTTGAGGTGTTTCTTGTTTTTGGAGGGATCGTTGCCGTTCCGATCATAGCAATTATTTATTACGTTGTAATAAAGATAAAAGACAGGAAAACGGAAGATCCGATTGCATATCGACATCAATATATCATTCGAAAATTTCAATTTTTAGTGGACAAAGGCTATCACTTCAATTGCCATCCGCAACCGACGAAATGCGAATTTGTTTATGAATTGAAAGATGCTTGTGTACGTTTATTGGTTGACGGCAGCCTTCTGGAGTGTGAGATAAAGGGTAAAACATTGGAAAGAACCAACGTTTTGCAAAGTCCGTTGGTCGATGAGGCGTGGAAGCAGCGGTTTTCTGTTTTGTCACAGGTGGATAAGATGCAGGCTTTGGTTTGTTTATTAAAGGAAAACGCCGAGGAGTTTTATCTATAAAAATCGTTGTAGCACAACCGAGAATAAATCTGGAACAAGGGGGTTTTTATGATGGATCAGAGGATCTTGCTTGAAAAAGCAGAAAAAGAGGATTTTGACGAGATCTACCGATTGATGGAGCAAAGCTTTATTCGCGAGGAGATCCGAGATTATGAGGATGCGCTTGCCGTGATGGACGAGCCTGCCTACCGTTTGTATCATTTGAGGTTGGACGGGAGGCGCATAGGATTTGTCTCGCTTTGGTGCTTGGGGGAATTTTCCTTTGTGGAGCATTTTGCCATCCGCGAGGAATACCGCAACCATGGCTACGGCGGACTTGTGATCGATGCCGTGGTGCAAACATTTGCGCCCGTAGTTTTAGAGGCGGAGACGCCCGAGACCGAGATCGCCAAGCGGCGCATCGGCTTTTATGAGCGGCACGGGTTTGTGTGCAATCCCATTCCGTATCGGCAGCCCTCCTACCGCACGGGCGGCGAGGGGGTTCCGTTGGTTCTCATGAGCAGCGGCGGGGCATTGGAGTTCCCCAACAGAGTGGTCTCTTTGCTGTATCGACACGTTTACGGGCTTGCGGACGGGGAGAGGGAAGAATGATCTTGCCTTTGCTTCTCCAAAAATTGCACATTTGTTTTCGTTTTTGAAAATGAATTGACATTTTTTTCTCGGTCGGTTATAATGTAGCTGTCTAAATTTGAAAGAAAGAGGACCGTTTGATATGTATAAGATTTCCATTCCGATCCGTAACCATACGGTAACGCCGCAAACGCGGGAAGCCTATTTAAAGCTTGCAAAGGATTCCTCTGTGGATCGCATCTTTCTGACACGCTCGGATTTTTGTGAGACCGAGGCAGAGGAGCGCGAGATGATTGAAAATCTGCGCGAGAATCTTGATTTTTTCCGCAGTCACGGCTTTGAGGTAGGTGTCTGGGTGGGAAACACCACGGGACACGGCAACACGCCTCAAAAAAGCACGGCACTTGTGGGCATGAAGTCGCAAACTGCTTTTGCCGATCTGACGCCCATTGTCAATATCAAGGGAGAGGCGCTTTGGGATACGCGTTGCCCGATGGATCCCCGTGTGCGGGCACTGATCAAACGGCAACTGACAGCAATTGCCAAGGCAGGTCCCGAGACCATTTTGCTTGACGACGATTTTCGTATGTCGCACGGAAGCGAGCATTGTTGTGCGTGTGACCTGCACATGAAACGGATCTGTGAGATCTGCGGCGAGGAGCTTGACCGTGCAGAGCTGGAAAAGCTGGTCTTTCATGCTCCTGCCAACAAATACCGTCATGCATGGCTGCAGGCGCAGGGAGAGGCTCTGCGCACGCTGGCAACCGATATTCGCGAGGCGGTGGACGCGGTGGATCCCTCGATCCGCTTAGCTCCCTGCTCATCACATGGGCTTTGGGATTGGGATGGACTTGATGCCGTTGAGGCGGCAAAAATTCTTGCGGGTAACAACAACCCTCCCTTGGTAAGACTGCTGGATGCGCCCTACATTGCCGTTTCGGGCAACAAAAAGCTGCCTGCGGTATTGGAAAGAGCGCGTATGTTTGCCGCGTTTGCAAAGGACAGCGGCATGGAGCTGATGTCAGAGGGCGACGTTTACCCCCGTCCGCGTTATCACGTTCCCGCATCGTATCTTGAAATTTTTGACGCCGTGATGCGCATTGACGGCATCTACGACGGCATTCTCAAATATATGGTGGATTACAATGCCACCCCCAATTATGAAACGGGCTATTTTGAGCGCCATGCCGAAAATCTTCCGATGATGGAGGCGCTTACCGAAATGTTTGCGGGGAAGGACGCCTGCGGTGTCAGAACCCCCGAACGTCCGCACCTGCTTTCCCGTGCCGATCTTTCCCTCGGTGTGGACAGTCATTATTATCCTTACCCCTTGGCAGGCACGATGCTGACCTTCTGCTCCATTCCCACCCTGCATACCGAGGGCGGTATCTGCAATGCGATCTTTGGAGAGGAGGCGCGATACAGCACCGAGGCGGAGCTGAAAAAGGGTGCGATCATTGATGCCATTGCGGCGGTTCTTTTGACCGAGCGCGGTGTGGACGTGGGCTTGAATGAGATCGGTGCATTTTCACGCGAGACGGTCTCCTTTCTGCGCCCTGCGGATCTGAGCGAGCGCGCATATCTGACACACGGAGATATCCGTTATCTGACGGCAAGCCTGAAGGATGGCGCTACCGTTTTGGAGCTTGCGGAGGTGGAGGAACGGCTGATCCCGATCGCCTACCGATACGAAAATGCCGACGGACAGCGGTTTTTGGTGTATCTTTACGATACGCTGGCAAGTCCGTTTGATTGTGGCATTCAGCGTGGGTATCTGCAGCAAGGCATTCTGACCGAGCAGGTGGAATGGATCGCACGTCAAAAGCTGCCCGTTACCTGTCTTGGAAACCCCGATCTGTTTGTCATGTGTAAGGAAAAGGACGGCAAAATGGCGGTGGCACTGTTCAACTGCTATGCCGATAGTATTCTGCATCCCGCGGTCAAGCTGGGCGAGCAATATCAAAGCATTCGCTTTTTGAACACCGACGGCAGCCTTTGCGGCGACACCGTGACGCTGAACCGACCGATCCCCGCCTTTGAATTTGTGGCGTTTGAGGTTTCCAAATCATAATACGAATTCTCTTTTAAAAACTTGAATGATTACTTGTAGTACCTTGTAACAACTAAAACTTGACCAATCTCCCCCGCGTGTCATCTTGAGCGGAGACCGCCCGAGATCCTGCTCGGCCGACGCCTCGTACTGCTTCGCAGTTCGACTTCGCTCAGGATGACACGGGCGGTCGTAGTCGAAACCCGAAGGGCAAACCGCCAAAGCGGTTTGGATCTCGCGGGAAGAACCAATGTAAGCGTTTAGATGTTACAACATAGTAGGGGAGACCGGTGGTCGCCCGCGGGCGTTCAATGAACGCCCCTACAGAGATTCAAGGTTTTCATTGAGAAATAGTATAAACCAAACCACAATTCATGTCATAATACAAAAAACGCTTCCCCAACTCCGTTTTGGAGCAGGGGAAGCGTTTTTCTTTGAAGTTTTTTCTTTGAAGCTTTTAATGGATCACCGTTTCGCGGAATGCGCGGATATAGCCCTCGGCAATTGCGCGGGTGCTTGCCTCTGCAAAAATACGGAGCAGTGGCTCGGTTCCCGAAAAACGGCAGATGACAAAGGAGTCGTCCTCAAAATAGACCTTACAGCCATCCTCATATCCGACACGCGCGATCTTGGCACCGACAAATTCGGGCAGACGCTTTTCCACCATCAACAGGCGGTGGATTTCGGGCTTTTTCTCGGCGGCAAAGGTGAGGTTTGCCTCCACCATCTCAAAGTGTCCAAATCTCGCCTCCAGATTGCTCATCAGCTGTGCGGGCGTTTTTTTCGTGGTGCAGACCATCTCAATAAAGAGGGATGCCGCGTAGATCGAATCCTTACCGTGAATGTGTCCGCGCACGGTCAGTCCTCCCGAGGATTCGCCGCCCAATACCGCATCGTAGCGGTCGATGGCACTGGAGATGTATTTAAAGCCGATCGGTACCTCGTAGCAGGTTTCACCAAAGGATTCGGCAATGCGATCCAGCAGATGTGTGGTGGCAAGGTTGCGCACCACGGGGCCGTTCCAGCCCTTGACACGGCGCAGATAGTCGTAAAGCAGACAAAGGATCTCATTTGCGGCAATATAGTTTCCGTTTTCGTCCACCACACCAAGGCGGTCTCCGTCGCCGTCAAAGGCAATGCCAAGGTCGTAGCCGCCGTCTACCACGCGGTTGCGCAGATCCACCAGTCGGCTTGCCGTGGGAGCGGGGGTGCCGCCACCAAAGTAGGCGTCCTTGTTGTCGTTGATCAGGTCTACTGTGCAGCGCAGGGTTTGCAGAATGACCATGAGCGGATAGATTCCCGAGCCGTGCATAGGGTCAAACAGAATGCGCAGACCGCGATCCTTGATCTCCTTTTGGTTGAGCTTGGAAAGGATATGGTCGATAAAATCGTTAAAGGGGGAGTGTATCTGCTCGATCAAGCCGCAAGCAATCGCCTCATCGCGCGACATCAAGGGAAGCTCCTCGTCCCAATGCTCACCGATCAGCTCCTCCAAGCGAGCCGTGGTCTCCACGGGCGCGTCACGTCCCTCGTCCACGATCAGCTTGATCCCGTTGTAGGCGGCGGGGTTATGGCTTGCCGTGACCTCGATTCCGTAATGCAGACCGTAGTTTTGCACCCAGAACATGATCAGCGGTGTCGGCGTGCTGCGCTCCATCAGGATCACGCGCATTCCCATGCCGTTCATGACCTCTGCGATCCAAGTGACCGAGGATTCCGACAAAAAACGGCGGTCATATCCGACAACAATGGGCTTATCGTCCTTTTTTTCCTCCTTTGCCAAAAGGCAAACGGCGTGAGCGACGCGCTGAATATTCGATTTGATAAAATCGTCTCCGATGATGCCGCGCCAGCCGCCCGTACCAAAGCGAATGACGTTTTCTTTTTGAGTAGTTGCTTTCATATTGCTTGATATCCTTTCGTGGGAATAGGTTCATTATATAACATTGAGCGCCGATTGTCAATGCTTTTTCTCTTTATTTGAGCAAATTTTTTCCCCGCGGTAAACGCTTGGGATCCTGCCTGTATAGCTTTGGAAGGTGCGAGTAAAATACGAGCGGTTTTCAAAGCCGCATGCCTTGCCCACCTCTCCCACGCTCAACACGTTTTCGGCAAGCATGCGCTTGGCGTTTTCACAGCGGGTGAGATTGAGATAGGAAACAAAGGTGTAGCCCGTGATGCGGCGGAACTCTCTTGCAAAATAGTATTTGCTCAGCCCCGCAAACGAGGAGACCTCGTCCAAAGAAAGGTCACGGTGACTTTCCGAGCGGATGTATCCGATGGCTTGCTTGATCGAGGAAAGCAACCTTGAGTCTCCCTGGTTGGCGGGCGCGGGATGGCTGTGCGAGCGACAAAGAATTGCCATCAGCTCCAAAACGGCGGCACGGATCGTTTGCGTGCGGTAGGGAGTTTGCTCGGGAAGGGTGTATTCGTCGTTCAATCGGTTGATCAGGCGGGTAATTTCCTCGTCGCGGAACTGTGTGTCAAACTCAATGGTGTTGGTGTCAAAATGGTTGGCAAGGCAAAAGGAGCGGTCAACGATCAGACATCGGTAGGCAAACGGATGATCCAGCGCGGCAAAGCTGTGCAGGCGGTTGGCGTTGATGATGACGGTATCGCCGCAGGAGACCTCCGTATGCTCCGCGTCGCTGGCAACGATGCCGCGCCCCTCGATGACCGAAATGATCTCAACATTCTCATGCCAATTCCCGGGACCAAATCCGTATTTGGGATACAGATGAAAGTCCGAATGAAAAATAAAGGGCAGCTCGGGGTTTTGAATAATATGTGTTTCGTAAATGCTCATAAAAACCTCAAAAAGCAATATTGTGTTAAATTGCGGCAAAAATGAGGGCTTGACAATTCGCTGATTTTATTATACAATAAAAATAGTCAAAAGGCAAGACATTTACCAAAAAATAAAAAGAAAAAGCAAAAAAATAACAGAAAGGTGGAAAAAAACATGTACCGTTTTCCGATCGGAGTGATCATCGACTCCTTCCGCACCGACACCCGTACCGCCATTGCAAAGGCTGCCGAGATCGGGGCGCAGGGCATTCAAATGTATTCTACCAAGGGAGAAAACTCTCCCGAAAATCTGACGCCTGCCAAGCGTCGCGAGCTGTTGGACATCGTCAAGTCGCACGGGCTGAAATTTTCGGCACTTTGCGGTGACCTTGGCAGAGGCTTTGGTCACAAGGAGCTGAATCCCGAGCTGATTGAAAAATCCAAGCGGATCCTTGATCTTGCAAAGGAGCTGGAGACCGACGTGGTCACAACGCATATCGGCGTGGTTCCCGAGGATCCCACGGTCGAGCGTTACGGCGTGATGCAAGAGGCTTGCTTTGAGCTTTCGCGCTATGCCGACAGCATCGGCTCTCACTTCGCCATTGAAACAGGGCCCGAGACGTCCGCCGTTCTCAAAAAGTTTTTGGACGGTCTGCATTCCACGGGTGTAGCTGTCAATCTTGACCCCGCAAATCTTGTCATGGTGACGGGCGACGATCCTGTGCAGGCGGTCTACAACCTCAAGGATTACATCGTGCATACGCACGCAAAGGACGGCATTCTGTTGCAGCGCACCAACCCCGAATATATTTACGGAATTACACCGAAGCCCGAGGAGATTAAGGGCATCAAGTTCTTCCGTGAGGTTCCTCTTGGCGAGGGCTCGGTGGATTTCAAAAAGTATCTTGCCGCGCTTGAGGACATTGGCTATCGCGGATTCTTGACCATTGAAAGAGAAGCGGGTGAGGATCCCGCAGCGGATATTGTGACGGCAAAGAATCATCTTTTGTCGATCATTGAGGCATAAGAAAGGAAGGTTTTTCAGATGAAAAAAATTAAGGTTGCCATCATTGGTGTAGGATCGATCTCCAACGAGCATATCAAGGGCTATCTTGCCGACTCCAACGTTGAGCTTTACGCATTTTGCGATATCAACGGGGAACGCTTGAAGATGATGGGCGAAAAGTACGGCATTACCCGTCTTTATACCGACGAAGCTGAGATGCTCAAGGCTTTGCCTGAGCTTGACGCCGTCAGCGTTTGTACCTGGAACAGTGCGCACGCACCCTGTACCATCATGGCACTGGATGCAGGCAAGCACGTGCTTTGCGAAAAACCGATGGCGTTGAATGCCAAGCAGGCAGAGGAGATGCTGGAGGCTGCAAAGCGCAACGGAAAGCTGTTGATGATCGGCTTTGTCCGTCGTTTTGGCAGAGACTGCGATATCGTGAGTGAGATGGCGAAAAACGACCGCTTGGGCGAGGTCTACTATGCAAAGGCAAGCTACCTGCGCCGCAACGGTCATCCCGGCGGCTGGTTTGGCGATAAGTCGCGCTCGGGTGGCGGTCCTTTGATCGATCTTGGTGTACATGTCATCGATCTGGTGCGCTATCTGTTGGATAAGCCCTTGGCAACCTCGGTGTACGGCGCAACCTTCCAAAAGCTTGGTGACCGTTCCAATATCAAGGTGGCAAAGGCATACGTTTCCGCAGGCGCGGGTGAGGGCAAGACGATCTGCGACTGTGAGGATCTTGCCGTGGCAACCATTCGCTTTGACAACGGCACGGTGCTGTCCGTTGAGGCAAGCTTCAGCCTGAACATGGGCAAGGAGGATTGCAGTGTGCAGCTGTTTGGAACCAAGGGCGGTGTAAAGATCGGTGACTCGGTAGAGCTTTATAACGAGACCGACGGCTATCTTTCCAACGTCACTCTTGAGGGAAAGACCGGCTTCCACGGCGGTGCATTTGCCGAGGAGACCGCGCATTTTGTCAATTGTATCATCAACGGCACTCCCTGCAGAACGCCTGCAGAGGACGGCGTAGAGCTGATGCGTATTCTTGATGCCATCTATCGCTCGGCAGAAAGCGGACACGAGGAGAGCATTGCAAGATGAAGCTTGCAGTCAGCTCGTACTCCTTTCAACAATATATCAACGCGGGAAAGATGACGCAGCTTGACGTGATCGCAAGGGCGGCAGAAATGGGCTTTGCGGGGGTGGATTATATCGATCTTACCCCCGTCTCCCATCCTACGCTTGAGCAACAGCTTGCCTATGCCGCCGAGATCCGTAAGGAAGCGGAGAAGCGCGGCGTGGAGATCGTTGCTTACACCGTGGGAGCAAACCTTTTTTGCGGATCGGCAGAGGAGGATGCCAAGGAGGTGGAGCGCCTTTTGGGACAGGTGGACGTTGCCGCTGCGCTTGGCGCGGGGATCTTGCGGCATGACGTTTGCTATTCCGAGTCGGTAAAGGATGGTTTTGTCGGCTTTGATCGGATGCTGCCCGTCATTGCGGAAAACGCGCGCAGGATTACCGAATATGCGCAAGGGAAGGGGATCCGTACCTGCAGTGAAAATCACGGATATATCGCGCAGGACAGCGACCGTGTAGAGCGGCTTTACTATGCCGTGGATCACAAAAACTACGGTCTTTTGGTGGACGTTGGAAATTTTGCTTGCGTAGACGAAAATTCCGCGCACGCGGTGTCAAGGCTGGCGCCCTATGCAATTCACGTGCATGTCAAGGATTTTTACGTTCATCCGTTTGGTTACACGCCAAGGGAGGGAGAAAAGACCTTTCGCACACGTGCCTGCGGTGTGCTTTCGGGATGCGCGATCGGAGACGGGGATATTCCCGTGGAGCAATGTCTGGCAATTTTTAAGCGTGCCAAATATGACGGCTTTTTGACCGTGGAGTACGAGGGCAGCGAGGATTGCATTGCGGGGATCTCGCGTGGGCGAGACCGTTTACTCGGCTATCTTGAAAGAGTTTGAAGAAATCGTATTTAATAAAGGAAGCCTTCGCACTTGATGTTGTCGTGCGTTTGCACTGTGACAAAAGTGCTGTGAGGCTTCCTTTTTTGCGGCTATAAAATTTTTTGACAAAATTTTTAAAAAAATTTTAGAAAACCTCTTGACAAAGTGTGGCAAAAGGTGTATAATTTCTCATGGTTAGCAAACGCTAACTTTATGGAAGGTTAAGGCTGAAAGAGGAAAAACGTATGAACACGTTAAAGCAAACAAAAATCGGGCATACCGTAAAGGTCATCAAGCTGCACGGTGAGGGTGCTATCAAGCGTCGCATTATGGACATGGGCATTACACGTGGGGTAGAGATCTACGTCCGCAAGGTTGCGCCACTGGGAGATCCGATCGAGATCACAGTGCGTGGCTATGAGCTGTCCTTGCGCAAGGCGGATGCGGAGATGATTGAGGTAGAGTGATACGGATGCGTTCCTTGGTGTAAAAGCACTTGGAACGGATCCGTACAATGCCGCCCATTTCACGGGGGAGACCCCGCAATTTTTCGAACCATTGGTTAGCGAATGCTAACCTAAAAAAGCAGAAAGGATCATACTTCAATGAACTACAAGATCGCCCTTGCGGGGAACCCCAACAGCGGTAAAACGACGTTGTTCAATGCGCTGACAGGCTCCAATCAGTTTGTCGGAAACTGACCCGGAGTTACCGTAGAAAAAAAGGAAGGCAAGCTGAAAAAGCATGACGGAGTCATCATCACCGACCTTCCCGGTATTTATTCTCTTTCTCCTTATACCATGGAGGAGGTCGTTGCAAGAAACTATCTTGTCAGCGAGCGCCCCGATGCCATTTTGAATCTGGTGGACGGTACCAATTTGGAGCGTAATCTTTATTTAACAACACAGCTAATGGAGCTTGGCATTCCCGTGGTGATTGCCATCAATATGATGGACGTTGTAGAAAAGAATGGAGACATGATCGATATTGATCAGCTTTCTCACAAGCTTGGCTGTAAGATTGTAAAGATTTCCGCCCTGAAGGGGGACGGTGTTATGGAAGCAGCGGAAGCCGCCCTGAATGCTGCGGAGAGTGGCAGAATCTTGCCCATGCACATTTTTTCGGGACCTGTAGAGCATGCATTGGCGCATATTGAGGAGGTTACGGTACACCATTTGCCCGCAGACGAGCAACGTTGGTATGCCGTCAAGCTTTTTGAGCGCGACGAAAGGGTAATTCGGCAATTGGGGATTTCTCGGGAAATATTGGAGCACATTGAAGCCGATATCATTGCCGCGGAAAAGGAATTGGATGACGATGCCGAAAGCATTATAACGAACGATCGATACGATTACGTGACAAAGCTTATCAGGGGATGCTATCAACGCAAAAACGTTGGCAAGCTTTCTACCTCGGATAAAATCGACCGTGTTGTGACCAACCGTTGGCTTGCCCTTCCTATTTTTGCGCTGATCATGTTCCTTGTGTTTTACATTTCGGTATCTACCGTGGGGACTTACGTGACCGATTGGACCAACGACGGTTTGTTTGGTGACGGCTTCTACCTCTTTGGTAAGGGGCGGGATGCGTATGAGGAGGCTGCGGGTGAATATGCCGATGCAACCGACGTCATTCACGCATTTGTTTCCGATGCGGCGCAAAACGGACTTGACGTTTCTGCGGTTGAGGATGCCCTTGACGCTGAGGAGATAGATGCCGATGCTGCAAGGCTTGCTTTGGGGACGCTGGATCTTCTGATCCCCGATGACAAGACCGTGACGTGGAAGGTTGAGGACGAGGAGACCTTTGAAACCCGTGAGATTTCTGCTACGGGTGCCGATCTGACTGCCGCGATTGAGACGGCATACGGCTACGGCTTTACCGAGCCTGCCCCCGAGGACGGCTACGGCTGGTGGGTTCCGGGTATTCCCGTGCTGGTGGGGAATGCTTTGACAGCCATCAACTGTGCCCCTTGGTTGGAAAGCCTGATCCTTGACGGGATTGTTGGCGGTGTGGGTGCAGTGCTTGGCTTTGTTCCCCAAATTCTTGTGTTGTTCATTTTCCTTGCGTTTCTTGAGGCGTGCGGATATATGTCACGCATTGCATTTGTGCTGGACCGTATTTTCCGTCATTTTGGACTCTCAGGCAAGTCCTTTATTCCCATGCTCATCGGCGTTGGCTGTGGCGTTCCGGGAATTATGGCAAGCAGAACGATTGAAAACGAGCCGGATCGCAGAATGACAGTCATTACCACAACGTTTATTCCCTGCGGTGCAAAGCTTCCGATCATTGCCATGATTGCGGCTGCCTTTTTTGGCGGTGCAGACCGTGGCTGGTGGTTGGCTCCCGTTTGTTATTTTATTGGAATTGCCGCAGTCATTGTTTCGGGAATCATTCTCAAAAAGACAAAGCCCTTTGCAGGGGAGCCTGCTCCTTTTGTGATGGAGCTCCCCCCGTATCATATGCCAACACCCGTCAATGTTCTTCGCTCCATGTGGGAACGCGGCTGGTCTTTCATTAAAAAGGCGGGAACCATTATCCTGCTCTCTACCGTGGTCATTTGGTTGGGAACTAGGTTTGGCGTTGCAGACGGCTCTTTTGGATTTTATCTTGAAATGCCCGAGGGTGGAAAAACGGTTTTGGATCTGATTGGCGGGGCAATTTCGTGGCTGTTTGTTCCTCTTGGCTTTGGTGATCCCACAGCAGCGGTTGCAACGCTGATGGGGTTGATTGCAAAGGAGGAGGTTGTTGCCGTATTTGGAGTTACCGACTTTGCGGGCTTTGGTAAGCTGGCGGGCATGTCCTTCTTGGTGTTCAATCTGCTTTGCGCACCCTGCTTTGCCGCAATGGGAGCCATTCGTCGCGAGATGAACAACGCAAAGTGGACGGCTTTTGCAATTACCTATCAGTGCGTATTTGCTTACTTTGTTTCGCTGATGATCTATCAATTTGGTCTGCTCTTTACGGGCAACGTAAACGTGATCGGTGTTATTGCCGCATTCCTCTGCCTTGCCTTTATGTTGTTTATGCTGTTCAGACCCTTTAAGGCGTCAACCAAGCAGACCAAAAAGCTTTCTTGATTTTATTTGATTTTATCGAAAGGAGATCTTTATGTTAAATTGGTTACAAAATAATATTGGTACCATTGCCGTTTGTGCGGTCTTGGTGGTACTGTTTGGTGCGGTGATCGTGCGCATGATCAAAAATAAAAAGGCAGGAAAGAGCTCCTGCGGTTGTGGATGCTCCGAATGTGCAATGCATGGACAATGCCACGGAGCTGCCGAATCAAAAAGCGAATAAAAAATGGGCGAGCCGCGCAGTGAATTGCGCGGCTCGTCTTCAACTTGCTGATAAAAGCGGCGACTCTGTTGTTTTGAGGAAAGTTTTGCTCAAGCTTTTTTGATAAAAGTTTTGGTCAAGCTTTTTCAAAAGCTTGCGAGGTGGAGGGCGCG
>JAGANE010000044.1 GCA_017624395.1 Clostridia bacterium | reverse complement strand
GGGCGCATAAAAATTAGTGACAAGCCCGGGCTTGGTATTGAATTGAATGAGGAAGAATGCCTGAAGCATCCCTACGCAGAGCATAATTTGCGTCACTATACGGGGGCATTAACAGATATTCGGCCTGCTAAAACAGAATTTTATTTCTAAACAAAAGGAGAGGTATGTATGAAGGCGTATGAACTCACATTGCATAAAGATCCGAGAATCTTCAACGATGGCGAGATGAAGTATCGAAGCTATTTTATCCCCTATGAAAACGAGGAAAAGACGTCGCAAAAAAGAGAGGAGTCCGCATTTTTTACCTCGCTTTGCGGCGAATGGCTTTTTAAACATGCAGATACCGCCTTTGATATGCCCGATTTCGTTACAAGTGGCGCCGATATGTCGGACTTTGCGTCCGTCACTGTTCCCGAGGTTTGGCAAACACACGGGAAGGATTATCTGCAATATCAAACCTCGCCCTACCCGTTTGTTTTTAATCCGCCCTATCCGCCAACGAAAAACCCCTGCGCCGCTTATGTAAAGAAGTTTCCCTTTTCAAAGAATGCAAGCAAGAATTATGAGCTTCACTTTGAAGGGAAGGACAGCTGCATCTACGTGTGGCTCAACTGTGTGTTTGTAGGCTACGGCGAGGTTCCGCATCAGGATTCCGCCTTTGATATTACCCCCTACCTTAACGACGGAGAAAACACGCTGTGCGCGCTTGTATTCAAATGGTGCTCGGGCTCTTACCTCGACGATCAGGACAAGATCAGAATGTCGGGGATCTTTCGTGACGTTTACATTCTGGAGCGCGGTCAAAACGGCCTCCGGGATTTTTCGGTCCTTGCGGATATGAGTGGAAATTTTTCTCTCAAAGTAAAAGCCGGTGCCCCCGTAAAAGCCACGTTGCTTGATCACGGTAGGGAGCTCTTTTCCGCAATGGTAACAGATCACTTTCATTTTAAAGTGAATGATCCCGTTTTGTGGAGCGCGGAAGATCCCTATCTTTACACGCTGATACTCTCCTGCGACGGGGAGTTTATTCAGCAAAAGGTCGGCTTTCGCACAAGCAAGACGGAAAACGGTATGTACACGGTCAATGGTAAGCCCGTCAAGCTCTACGGCGTGAACCGCCACGATTTTTCTCCCGATACGGGGTATGCTCTCAGCGATGAGTTTATCAAAAACGAGCTGATGCTGATGAAGCAATACAACATCAACGCCATTCGCACCGCGCACTATCCCAACGATCCTCGCTTTTATGAGCTGTGTGACGAGCTTGGCTTTTACGTCATGTGTGAGGCAGACCAGGAATGTCACGGCGCATCCTATGTAAAGGGCTGGGATCAGACGACCGATCACGAGCAGTTTGAGGGTGCTTTTGTCGATCGCATGGCAAGAATGTACGAAGCATTCAAAAACTATGCGTGCATCGTGATCTGGTCGCTAGGAAACGAATCTGGCTGGGGCAAAAACCTCGAGAAATGCGTAGATTATTTCAACGAAAAGGACAAGTCGCGTCCGCTGCACTATGAAGCCTTTACAATGGTCTTCTCAAGCAAGGTGGGTGAGGAGGATAATACCGCTCCCGTTTTCATTCCCGTGCTTGACAAATATATCAACGAGAATTTCGGTATGACGGTGTTGGGATATCCAACGCTGCCACGGCTGTTGGCAATGATCCAAAACAAGTCGATCACACTCCCCATCCTATTCCACGAGTATGCACATGCGATGGGCAACAGCTGCGGTGATCTGCGCTTTTACGATGACATCGTTCAGAAAAAAGACAGATGCATGGGCGGTTTTATCTGGGAATGGTGCGATCAAGCTGTTCGCATGACGGATGAAAACAGGAAAGAATACTTTGCATACGGTGGAGATTTTGGCGAAAAGCATCACTTGTATAACGTTTGTATGGATGGCCTTGTTTCGCCCGACCGCATGCCGCACTCCTCGCTTTTGGAGGCGGGCGCGTGCTTTTCGCCGATCAAGATCAACAAAGCCGGCGAAAAGGAATATGAGATATTCAATCGCAATTTCTTCCTGACCACCGATTACTACGATATCTCTTATGAGGTGGTTTTGGATCAAAAAACAGTGGATGCCGGACGAATTGAAACCCTTGTTTTACCTCGTGGGAAGACAACCGTGTGCATCAATACCAAGGACGTCTACCATGCAAGAGATGCGATCATCCGTTTTTCTGTCACGCTGAAATCTAATACCGCGTGGGCAGAGCGTGGGCACGTCGTTTACAGACAAGCCTTTACACTTCCTTGCCAGAATCAAGAAAAAAGCAAGGTGTCTCCAAAACCCGTGCTTATGGAAAGCCATGACGCCTATACCGTCAGCGCGGGCGGCTTGGAATACGTCATTCGCAAGGATCGCGGTGTAATCTGCGGGATCCGAAACGGTGACCGAGAGCTGCTTTCCGTTCCCATGGAGTTTTCCGCATGGAGAATGCCCACCGACAATGACAATAAGCTTGTTGGAGGCGATAACGGTACGATTTTTGGAGGGGGCGTTGCGCAAATGTGGAGAAAAAGCCCCGGCTTTGGAGAAATGCCGTATCCGTGGTTGGAGGTGACCGGTCTTTCCGCCAGGGAAGAGGGCGATGCCATCGTTATTTCGGGGAATTTTATATTTGCTGTCCCCGGCAGATATCCCATCACAACGGGGCAGATCGAATATATCTTCAGCGGGGATGCGCTCAACATCCGACAGGTCGGTTCAATCAATGAAAAGATTCCCTGCTGGTTGCCTCGATACGGCTATCGACTTGCGTTTGCGAGCAAGCTGGAGAACGTTCACTATTTCGGCTACGGTCCGAACGAGTGCTACGAGGATAAGCGCGAATACGCAACGCTTGATTGGTATTCCTACACGGCAGACGATGAAAAAAACAGCTACGAAAAGCCGCAGGAATGTAACAGCCGCGTAGATACCAAATGGCTTGCCTTTTCTGCGGGCGGTGTGGATTTTGAAATATCCGCAAGCAGCTTCTCCTTCTGTGCAACCGCTTACGACATCAACGAAAATTGGAGGGTCGCGCACAAAAAGGATATGGCGGCAAGCAACGGAACCTATCTGCATCTTGACTACCGTATGAGTGGTGTCGGCTCACGTTCCTGTGGCGGTGACGATCCGCAGAAGCAATGCCGCATCAATCCCGGTGAACAATTTAACTTCACCCTTAAGATGCAAAAAACATCTCATTGAAAGGCAACCGTATGAAAACAAGCATGTATAGGAAAACGGCACTTATAACAGGCGCGTGTATCAACACAGGCGTCGCAATCGTAGAAAAATTTGCATCTGAAGGATACAACGTAATCTTCACGGGCAGAAGTGTGGAAAAGGTGCGTGCTGCGGAAAAGATATACCGTGAAAACTTTCCAGCGGTTGAAATCATCGGATACCGCGTGGATTCTTTGCTTGATGAGAGGACGGTGGACGAGGATTCTGTTGAAAATATGTTTGCTGACATTGACGCAAGAGGACTTTGGGTAGAAACACTTGTGCTCAACGCCGCCGATCAGGGGCTTGGACAGAAGATATTTGAAAACCCTCTCACCGATCTGATGAAGGTCATCAACACCAACGTGGTCTGGAATTATTGCCTGTGCGAGCATGCCGCAAAGCGAATGAAGGAAAACGGCGGCGGAAATATCGTGTTCATCAATTCCAACACCGCCTATCGCGCGATTCCCGACAGAGTTGCTTATATTGCCTCAAAGGGAGGGCAGCTCGGACTGATGCGCGCGCTTGCACTTGACCTCGGAAAGTACAATATCCGTGTGAACGCGGTTCTCCCGGGCATGATCAGAACAGACCGTTGGGAAAAGAATCCCGAGTTTTACGCAAAAGTTCCGTCGAGATACACTCCTATCGGAGACGTAGCTGACGGCACAGACGTTGCGGACGCTATTTGGTACTTTGCGGCTCACGCAAGAAACACGACGGGCGCGGAGCTTGTTGTTGACGGTGGAAATACCATTCAGCTTTATCCGATAATACCGAATGATTGACGACTGTGAAAAGAGGTTTGATATGGAATTAGATATCAAAAGTATGGGTGCTGTGTCCGATGGAAAGACGAAAAATACCGAGATCATTCAAAGAGCAATAGATCTCTGTGCTGTCTCGGGCGGTAAGGTGATCGTTTCCGACGGCGTTTACCTGACGGGAAAATTGGTGATGAAAAGCAATGTAGAGC
>JAGANE010000276.1 GCA_017624395.1 Clostridia bacterium | reverse complement strand
GTCAACGGCAAGCCAACGCTTGCCGTTTGCGGTATCATCATATCCGAGCTGATCAACGGAGAAAAGCCCTGCGGCGGGCATGGAAAATGCGGAAAATGCAAAGTGTTTGCAAAGGGAACTCTCTCTGCGCTCACCGATGCCGAGCGAAAGCACCTTACTGCCGACGAGCTTGCACGGGGCATCCGCCTTGCTTGCCTGACCTATGCGTTGGGCGACTGCGAGATTGAAACACTGACCGAGCGCGCAGACACACAGATCGTCACCGACGGCGCGTTGCCGCAGATCGAATTAAATCCCGCATTTACGCAATACGGCGTTGCAATTGACATTGGAACCACCACGCTTGCGGCAAGATTATATGACACCAAGGGCAAGCCCCTCGCCGAGACCTCTCGCCTCAACCCTCAACAGGAGTGGGGAGCCGACGTGATCTCTCGCATTGAAGCCGCTTTAGACGGCAAGGCAAAGGATCTCGCAGGCGCGATCCGCAAAGCTCTTGACGAGATCTTATCCGAGCTTGCGACCAAGGCAGATATTGATACTAATTCTATTGATGGTGTTGTGATCACGGGCAACACAGTGATGCTCTCGCTTTTGACCGAGGAAAGCGTCGAGCCCTTCTCCCACGCGCCGTTTGATGCAAAACGGCTGTTTGACGAGACCTTGACGGCAAAAAGCTTGGAGCTGACAAGCCTTATGCCCGATACCGCCGTCTATCTTCCGCCCTGCATTTCCGCGTTTGTGGGAGCTGATACAACCTGTGCGATTCTTGCGACCAAGCTGACCGAGAAAAACGAGCCCGCCATGCTTGCCGACATCGGTACCAATGGGGAAATGGCGCTTTGGAGCAACGAAGCTTTAACGGTCTGCTCGACCGCCGCAGGCCCCGCCTTTGAGGGCGTTGGCATTTCCATGGGCATGAGGGGCGCGGTTGGAGCAATCGATAAGGTGACCGTAACAGACGGCGCGCTGCACGCCCACGTCATTGGTGACGTCGAGCCAAAGGGCATTTGCGGCAGCGGGCTGATCGATGCTGTTGCTTGTATGCTCGACCAAGAGATCCTGGACGAAAGCGGATTTTTGGAGGACGAGCCGTTTGAGATCAAGGCACCCGTGACGCTGACGCAAAAGGATATACGGATGCTCCAGCTTGCCAAGAGCGCAATCTGCGCGGGGCTTTTGACGTTGATCAAAACAGAACGGCTTCAACCGTCAGATATTCAAACACTGTATATCGCTGGTGGTTTTGGAAACTATCTCAATATGCAAAGCGCGGGGCGTATCGGGCTTTTGCCAAACGATCTTACAACTTGTTCCAAAGCGGTAGGCAACGCCGCACTTGCAGGGGCAGCGATGCTACTTTTGAACGCACAGATTAAAGAACAGGCTGTAAAGCTTGCTAAGTCTACTGCTATTCTTGATCTTTCTACCAATCCGACCTTCTCCGATCTTTATATGTCGGGGATGATGTTGGATGAGATATAGTTAAAATTATCAATAAGTAGCGGAATGTAGCGTTGTTCGTTATGGTGTTGGTGCCGAAGTACAGGAGGATGTTGTTTTTGCAATCAAGGCTTCTGCTTCTCATTCTCGTATGGATGCACAACTTATCCGAAAAGCTGGTTACAGTCTTAACACAGTTGAATAATGCGTTCTGGTACACGGAACGTCGGCGTGGCAACGAAGCATCACGTCGGGTTCCGTGCCGGGATTGAGCGCGCTGCAGGTTTTGCGGTGGGGTTCGGGGAGATGCTTTTGCAAAAGCATCTCCCCGAAAAAATAATGATAGTAGCGATTTCATGATACAATAAAACATGGTTCTTTGAACAAATCACTTTTGTTTTGGAACTAAATACATCTTCTTGGAGGATAACATTCTATGGATTCTCCTGTGAGCTGCGCCAATGTGCGAAGGACAGGAATAGAACACGGTAAGGCAACAGAAAACAGTAAGGCTTCTGTAGAAATTTTGGAGAGTAAGCACCATAAGCGCCAAAAGAAAAGCAGTACTGAGGAAAAACAACCGCAGTACTGCAAAAAAATTTTTTAAACGCTACTTTCCGTTAAGGAATCTTACCTTTAAGAAACTCCCCAAAAACGCATCTTTCCATTTATTTTCGATGCTTTCTGCGAAAATCGGCGGGGGAGAGACCTGTCATACGTTTGACGAGAGAGGAGAAGAATTTAACGTCTCGGTATCCCACCATTTCGGTGATTTCGGCAAGGGTACGGCGCGAGGAGGTCAGGAGGCGACAGCCCTGCATCACGCGATAATTTTGCAGATAGTGAACAAAGGAGACGCCAATGTCGTCCTTAAATCGTTTGCTGAGGTAGGGGAGGCTGTAATTAAGGCGCGTGGCAAGCTCTTGCAGGGTCAATTCTTCCATGTAATGCTCTGCTACGTACTTGGTCAAAAAGGCACTGATGTCCTGTCCCGTTGCCGCAGACTGTGCATCGTCCAGCTTGCGCATGGTCAAAAGCAACAGCTCAATCAGATAGCAACGAATCATTTCGGTGTAGCCCGCTTCACGCGATTGCAGCTCAGCTTGCATCAGGGAGAGCAGCTTGCCAATCCTTCCGTCGGTGTCGTGAAAAACAATGTGCGCGGGATTTTGTACAAGTGCCTGCATATTAAAGTGAAGCAGATAATGCTCCAGGAGCGTGCGCAGGCTTTTTGTCCCTTTCAAGATAGGGTCAAGCAGCTCGGGCAAAAAGAGGCAGTCAAGATTGTCAAAGCCAAAGGAATCGCACGCCTTGTAGGAGTGTCGGCTGCCGTAATCCACAATCAGATAATCGCCTGCGGAGAGCTGCGTGGTCTGCCCGTCCAGCGTATGCTCTGCGTTTCCGCGCTGGATGTAGGTCAGCTCCAAAAAGGTATGGTCATGCAGTGAAACCGATTTTACGTCACGGTGACGTTCCATATAAAATTTGTCGGCTTGCAGCTTTGGTAAAATATACGACCATTTAAATTCTTTTTCGGATCCCATCATAAAAATGCCCCCTGCTTTTCAAAAAATGTCGGTTGATTTATTATACCATATTTGATATAATGATTGCAATAGATTTTTTGAAAAATATATGGAGGAATCTTTTTATGAAACAGTATGCCAAGTGGATTACGGCTCCCCGCGATATGGGAAGTGCCGTTGTTACCTTCCGCCGCGACGTTTGCACCCAAAAAAAGATCGTCAAGGCAGAGATATCCGCTTCCGCCATGGGCGTTTATGCGTTGTATGTCAACGGCAATCGCGTGGGGAAGGGCGTGCTTGCTCCGGGCTGGACGAGCTACGGGCATCGTGTTCAGTATCAGACCTACGACGTGACCTCGCTGATGAGTGGCAACGACCGCATCGAGCTTGGCGTTGGCCCCGGCTGGGCGGTTGGTTTTATGGGCTGGGGGGAACAACTGCAGTATTTTGCAGACGTTGTTTCCGCAATCGCATGCCTGACGCTGACCTTTGCCGACGGCACGACACAGCATATTGGTACCGATACCGATTGGCAGGCTTATACCTCGCAGGTGCTGTTTGCCGAGATCTATCACGGCGAGACAGTGGACAAAACTGCGGCTATTGAGCTGATCGGAAACGCCGTGCTTGCCGACGTCAAGGGAGAACTGATCCCGCAGGTAGGAGAATGGATCACCGAGCAGGAAAGACTTGCTCCCATCGAGGTCATTCGCACCCCCAAGGGAGAACTTGTTGTTGACTTTGGACAGAATATGGCAGGCTATGTGGAATTCCGTGTTAAGGCACCCCGCGGCAGTCGTATCGTGGTGCATCATGCCGAGGTGCTGGATAAGGACGGCAATTTTTATACCGAGAACTACCGCAAGGCGCGTAACGAAAACACCTTTGTTTGCAGCGGCGGCGAGGATGTGTTTAAGCCAACCTATACCTTCCAGGGCTTCCGCTACATTCAATTGGTAGAATATCCCTTTGACGAGGTGGATGTCAACGGCATCCGCGCCATCGTCGTACATTCCGAAATGAAGCGCACAGGACGCTTTGTTTGTGGAAATGAAAAGATCAATCAGCTCTATCACAACGTCATTTGGGGACAAAAGAGCAACTATCTTGATGTTCCCACCGATTGCCCGCAGCGTGACGAGCGTCTTGGCTGGACGGGAGAT
>JAGANE010000275.1 GCA_017624395.1 Clostridia bacterium | reverse complement strand
GAGGGGATTACTTTGGATATATAAATCCGGGAGATCCGAAGCTTGCTGCGGAAATGGCATGGAGAGACGCATCGATATCACACGTGAAAAACGGAATATACGGCGAAATGTTTGTGGCAGCTATGCTTGCGATCGCGGCAACCACGAACAGTATAGAAAAAATGATAACCTTGGGCCTTGCCGAAATACCGCAGACGTCAAGACTTTATGAAAGTATTATGTTGATATTGGATTCGTACAAGCGTGGAGTATCTGAGCAGGATTGCTTTAAGATGATCCATAAAAAATACGACGAACATAGTGAGCACGATTGGTGTCATACGATCTCAAATGCTATGATTGTGGCAGCATCACTTTTGTACGGAGAAGGAGACTTTTCGAAGTCTATATGTATGGCAGTTGAAACCGGATTTGATACCGACTGTAACGGTGCAACCGTTGGATCGATATTGGGCATGGCAAACGGGAAGGAAACGATTTCTGAAGCTTGGAGTGCTCCAATCAGCAACAAACTGCACACCTCAATCTTTGGTGTTGGAACCGTTAATATATCGGACTGCGTTGAAAAAACACTGTCGCATATTGAAAATGCTTGAGTTGCATTTTTGTACTACGAGCCCAGCAAAAAAAGCAGGTCAAAGACCTGCTTTTTTTGCTGGCTTTTTTCTTATGGTGCTTGACTTATATTTCGATTGATGATATAATTTGTTTTAAAAATAACAAATAGGAAGTGTGAAGTTGGATAGGCTTTTCAACCGTCTTCAAAACATTGCTTGGCTTTGAGTTTCTGTTTGTTTTTGCATAGGAGAGTGGGCTATGAACGTATCTGTAAAAATGCTTGAAAACGAATACTGGTGGGGCGCATCATCCTCGACAGGGGAACAGCAGCCGTTTGACGCCGAGTCTAAATTTACGTATGATATGAACTGCGGCGCGAATCAAACAATGCCTTTCTTCCTATCAAGCAAGGGGCGTTATATTTGGTGCGATAGTCCTATGGTGGTCAGAATTGAAAATGGCGAAATTCATCTTTCTGCCCGAGAAGAAATCCTTGTATGTGATGCCGGAGAGAGTTTGCGGGACGCTTATTTGTGCGCTTCGCAGAAGCATTTCCCGTTTTCGGGAAAGATTCCTCCCGAAAAATTTTTTACCTCGGCACAGTACAACACCTGGATGGAGCTTGATTATCACCAAAGCCAGGAAGGTGTTCTCAGATATGCCCATGGATTGATTGAAAACGGATACGAGCCGGGGGTTTTGATGATCGATGAGGGTTGGCATGGGCGTTACGGTCTTTGGGAGTTTGATAGGGTGAAGTTCCCGAATCCGCGCGCGATGGTGGACGAGCTTCACAAAATGGGCTTTAAGGTCATGCTTTGGGTTGTTCCGCTGGTTACGCCTGATGGAATGGACTTTACTCTTGCAACTGAACGTAAACACCTTACAGGCGGTGCGGGAGATAAGAACTATTTTCTCCGTACCGACGATGGCAAAGTTGCCATCGTTCATTGGTGGAATGGATATAGCGCCATTCTTAATATGTGTAAAGAGGATGACAGAGAGTTTTTAGACAAAAAGCTCAGTTATTTGATTGATGCATACGGTGTGGATGGATTTAAGTTTGACGGTGGCAATATACACATGTACAATCCAGAAAACATAATCAACGGCCAGCAGACGAAATACACTGCTGACGAGCTGAATCTGGCGTGGAACGACTTCGGAACGAGATATGAATATCACGAATACAAAGATACCTTCAAGGGTGGAGGCAAGGCGGTCATTCAGCGACTTCAGGACCGAAACCACACTTGGAACAATAACGGACTTACCTCCATTCTTCCTGCGGCTTTGGTGCAGGGACTGATCGGCCATCCGTTCATTTGTCCAGACATGGTAGGCGGTGGGGAGTGGTCGTTTAACTACGTTTCCGATTTCAAGTGCGATCAGGAGTTGTTTGTCCGTATGGCACAGTGCTCTGCGTTGTTTCCTATGATTCAGTATTCTTGGGCACCATGGCGTATGCTTGACGAAAAGCACCGTGAGCTGTGTCTTGAGGCGGCAAAGCTGCAT
>JAGANE010000274.1 GCA_017624395.1 Clostridia bacterium | reverse complement strand
CTTTGCCCCCGGTGCCAACCCCATGCACAACCGCGAGGAAAACGGTGCCCTGGCTTCGCTCAACTCGGTGGCAAAGATCAGCTACGACGATTGCCGCGACGGCATTTCCAATACCTTTTCGATCACGCCCGAGGCATTGGGCAGAAGTGAGGAGGAGCGGATCCAAAATCTCGTAACGATTCTGGACGGCTATTTTGCAAAGAAGGCACATCATATCAACGTCAACGTGCTCAACCGTGAAACATTGCAAAAGGCGTATGAAAATCCCGAGGCGTATCCCAATCTGACCATTCGTGTGTCGGGCTATGCGGTCAACTTCAACAAGCTCTCGCGTGAGCAGCAGCGTGAGGTCATCAGCCGCACCTTCCACGAGACGATATGACCGATCGGAATGTGATCGGACACGTCCATTCTCTCCAAAGCCTTGGAGCGTCGGACGGTCCGGGGGTCCGCTTTGTAGTTTTTATGCAGGGGTGTCCCTTGCGTTGCGGCTGCTGTCACAATCCCGATACGTGGAGCCGTGAGGGCGGAAAGGAATACACACCGCGCGAGATTTTTGAAAAGGTCTTGCGTTATCGGGAATACTTTGGTACAGAGGGCGGCATTACCGTTTCGGGCGGAGAGCCGCTCCTGCAGCCCGTGTTTGTCCGCGAATTGTTTGCACTCTGCCGTGGGGCAGGGATCCACACCTGCCTTGATACCTCGGGGTGTATTCTCGACGATGAGGTCAAGGCACTTTTGGAGGAGACCGACCGCGTGCTGTTGGACATCAAATATACCAATGACGCACACTACCGTGAGTACGTTGGTTGTGGCATCGGAGAGCCGCTAGCCTTCCTGTCCTATTTGACGCAAAAGGGAATTCCCGTCACCCTGCGGCAGGTCATTATTCCTGCCATCAATGGGAACGGGGAGAATATCGGTGCGCTCAAAAATATTGCCGATGCACATTCGGTTGTGGATAAGATCGAGCTTTTGCCGTTCCGCAAGCTCTGTCAGGTCAAGTATGATCAGATGGGGATCGTGTTCCGATTTGGGGAATTTTTAGAACCGACCGCGGAAAAAATGGCACAGCTGGAGAGGCTGTTAGAAAGAAAGTAAACGCTATTGGGGGGCTTTTATGCAGCTTGTATTATTGACCGCGCTTGGCGTGGGCGGCGCAACCGTGATTGGTGCGCTGATCGGATTTTTATTTCGGGGGATCTCTCACAAATTTTCGGATATCGTTTTGTCCTTTGCCGCAGGGGTGATGCTTGCGGCTGCCGTTCTGGGGTTGATCCTTCCGTCCTTGGATTACGGCGGAAAATACGGTCTGCTCATTACGGTGGCGGGGATTTTTGCGGGTGCGCTTTGTCTTAATGTTATAGATAAGCTCGTGCCGCACCTTCACAAAATGGTCGGTCCCGATATTGAGTCACATCAGGATTCCAATTTAAGCAAGGTGCTATTGTTTGTCACCGCCATTGCCATACACAATCTGCCCGAGGGAATTGCCGCAGGTGTCGGTTTTGGATCGGGCAACGATGCGCAGGCGCTGATCATTGCGGGCGGTATCGCTTTGCAGAACATTCCCGAGGGAATGGTCATCATCGGTCCGATGCTGGCGTCGGGTGTCAAGCCATCCAAGACCTTTTTCATTGCCATGATCACGGGCTTGATTGAGGTGGTTGGAACGCTGATCGGATATTTTGCGGTCAGCATTGCATCTGCCGTTTTGCCGTTTGCGCTTGCATTTGCGGGCGGAACGATGCTTTACGTCATCAGTGATGAAATGATTCCTGAAACTCACGCGCACGGGAACGAGCGTGGAGCAACCTATGCGTTGCTCGTTGGCTTTTGTCTGATGCTTGTCACAGACGTGCTTTTAGGATAAAAAATTCAAAGAGTGCCGCACAAAACGTGCGGCACTTTTCAATTTGCTGACAAAGAGGTCAGCACTGTCATTTTTATGAAAAGTTTTGGTCAAGCTTTTTCAAAAGCTTGCGAGGTGGAGGGCGCGGAGCCCTCCTCGTCCTCCGCAGAGGACGAAATTCCCTTTACGGCGTTCTCTTTTGCAAGCTTTTCTCTTGCGCCTACTCCTTGCAAGAGAAAAGCGGCTAAGGCGTTTATCATGGTAAGAGTGCCGCACAAAACATGCGGCACTCTTACCATATCAAAAAAAGGGCACTTTTTAACGCGCCCATAAATCTATTATATCACATTTTATACCGAATGTAAAGAAAAAAATAAGCGAAAGAGACAATTTCTATTTTTTGTACAAAAAATAATTGTGAATTTCTAACAATTTGTCAATTGCAAAATCAAAAAAACTGTGCTATAATATAAGCGTAGAAAGCAAGGAGGTACAGTCCAATGGGCTAACAAAAACAAAGGTCAAATATGATCGATCCAAGCGGGGAGAAAACACGGCGGTGTAACGCATGGAGATAGAGGAGAGTAGGAGAACGGATTTAGGTTTGGATCAGATCGGAAAGGACCGCTGCACACAATTGAATATTTCGCCTTTTGCAACGACAAGGAACTTGCGTAAACAGTTGGTTTTTGAAATCGGAAAAAACGTTTTGGAGTGTTAGGAGAAGTTGAAAAAGCGTGGCAAAGGGTAGATGAAGAAAGAGAGGATTACAAAAGATGTTAGATACTAAGAGTGAACAGAAGTGACCCTTGATCGTGTGTTGGTTGCACGGTCAAGGGTCACTTCTAATTTTACAAGACGAAAAGCTTACAAACGAGAACGCTGTAATGGGGGATTTCGTCCTCTGCGGAGGACGAGGAGGGCTCCGCGCCCTCCACTGCGCAAGCTTTTGAAAAAGCTTGACCAAAATTTTTCAATAGGTGTCAGTTATCTGCGAGACGGAAAACCGTCTTTTTTTATTTTTTGGTGATATTTCTGGCTACGTGAACGCCGCTTGCCGAAGCGTGGGAGAGGGAATGGGTAATTCCGCTTCCGTCACCAATAATGTATAACCCGTCGCACGCCTCCAGATTTTCGTCAACGTCAACCTCCATATTGTAAAACTTGACCTCTACTCCGTAAAGCAGGGTGTCGTCGTTTGCCGTACCGGGGGCGACCTTGTCAAGGGCGTAGATCATTTCGATAATACCGTCCAAAATTCGCTTGGGCAGCACCAAACTCAGATCTCCGGGCGTTGCTTTGAGCGTGGGCACGATAAATGCCTCGTCAATGCGACTTTGCGTGGAGCGACGCCCTTGGATCAGATCTCCAAAGCGTTGCACGATCACGCCGCCGCCAAGCATGTTGCTCAGGCGTGCAATCGATTCACCGTAGCCGTTGGAATCCTTAAACGGCTCGGAAAAATGCTTTGCCACAAGCAGGGCAAAGTTGGTGTTTTCGGTCTGCTTTGCGGGATCCTCATAGCTGTGACCGTTGACCGTGATAATGCCGTTGGTGTTTTCATTGACCACGGCGCCCTTGGGATTCATGCAGAAGGTGCGCACCTTGTCGGCATATTTTTGCGTGCGGTAAACGATCTTGCTCTCGTACAGCTCGTCGGTCAGATGTGAGAAAACCGCGGCGGGAAGCTCCACGCGCACACCGATGTCCACGCGATTGGATTTGGTTTGGATCTCCAATTCCCGACAAACGCGCTCCATCCACTTGCTACCACTGCGACCGACCGAAATGATACATTTGTCGCAGGCATCGGAGCCGTTTTGGTGCTTGACCTCGTAGCCCCCGTCCAGCTTTGCAACGCTTTCCACGGGCGTGTCAAAGAAGAAGGTGACCTTGTTCTTGAGATCATTGTAGAGGTTTTCCAAAACGACGTAGTTAATATCGGTTCCGAGATGGCGCACTGAGGCCTCCAACAGATGCAGATCGTGTTGGATACATTCCTTTTTGAATTTGGAGCCTGCGGTGGAGTAGAGCTTGGTGCCCTCACCACCGTAACGCATATTGATCTCATCCACGTAGCGCATCAATTCCAACGCGCGCCCCTTGCCGATATATTCGTGGAGCGTACCGCCAAAATCATTGGTGATGTTATATTTTCCGTCCGAAAAAGCTCCCGCACCTCCAAAGCCGCTCATAATGGAACAGCTTTTGCAGTTGATGCAGGATTTGATCTTGTCCCCGTCAATGGGGCAATGGCGGCGGCTCAGCTCGTGTCCCGCTTCAAAAACCGCAATTTTCAATTCGGGCTTTTTTTGGATCAGCTCATAAGCGGAAAAAATACCGCCTGGTCCCGCACCAATGATGATAATGTCGTATTTCATAAGGTTTTTCCTATCCTTTTTAATATAAGTGGTTTTCATACTTTTTTATTATACCATAAGGAAAGAAAAAAAGCAAGTATCATTCCCAAAATTACACCAAAAATAAATTGCCGAATTTTTCAAATCGGTTGACAAAACTATGTCATTGTGATATAATATGTAATGTTTTTTTGCAATTCCGCCCCCGTTTACATAGGACGTAAAAAAGAAAATAAAAACGACCGCCTTGGCAGAGGAATATCCTTGCCGGGGCGGTCGTTCTTTGCATTGATACCAAGCAAGCTGTTTTACAAGCTGCTTATTACAATTGTGAGTCCGATTATAAAACCAGAGAGGGAGCGGTGTAAACTCTTGCCGCAAGCTCTTGATTGAGCATATACAGGCTTCGGGGATCCGAGCCAAACAGCTCCATTTTTGTGATCAGATCATTGGCGTTGGTTTCTTCCTCGCCCTGTTCCTTGACAAACCAATCCAAAAACTGCATGGTGCGAAAATCCTTAACGTCATATGCGGCAGCGTAGATGTCATTGATCAGCGAGGTGACGTATTCCTCATGCTCAAGCCCTGCCTTCAAAACGTCCATATCACACGTAAAGGTCTTGTCGGGCTTTGCAATCGCATCCAGCGTGACGTCTTGATTTTCATTTTGCAGATACTGATAGAACAGCATTGCATGGTCACGCTCCTCCTGTGCTTGCACCATGTACCAATTGGCAAAGCCGTCAAGCCCTCTTGCCTTAAAGTAGTTGGAAAAATCAAGATACAGGTATGCAGAATAAAACTCTTTGTTGATTTGCGTGTTTAAAAGCTGATGTACTTTTGCGTTCATCATAAAATCCTCCTGTGTTTGATGATACTTTATTATACCACGAAAAAATGAATTTTTCAATCAAAATTTTGTATTTTTATAAAGTTTTAATATGGCAAAATTTTCACAAACTTGTTGACAGGTCAACATCATTATGGTATAATAAACGCAGAAAGTCTTGCTACGCAAGCCCTTGGGCGTTGCCCTCTGCGCACTGTCGTGCGCCTGCGTTATTGACGGCTTCGCAAAAATGTCCTTGCAAGCAAACATTTTTGCTTTATGGTATAATGATCATATCAATGCTTGGATTCAAGCGCGTCCGAGGCTCGGCAGCGTCGGACAGAAGAACTTTTTGGAAAGGAAGTAGCTTCAATGAACAAAACAAACGAAAAATTTGAGGCGTTGTTTACCCCGTGGAGGATTGGAAACGTTGAGATCAAAAACCGCATCGTGATGTGTCCCATGGGCGGCACGTCTTTGTTTGGTTGGTTTGAGCTGACGGGCTGTCATTTTGACAAGGAGGCGGCAAAGCTGTTTTTGGAAAGAGCCAAAAACAACGTTGGTCTGATCATTCCCGGAATCGCGCCCCTGCGCGATACCTTTTGGGGCAAATGGCTTTGGCAGAACGAAAAAATGTTTGAGGATCTCAAGGTATTTATGGACGAGATCCACCAAACGGGAGCAAAGCTGTTCATTCAGCTGACGGCAGGCATGGGACGCTCCTGGGCAATCACCGAGCTTGTCGCTCCGTTGCATAAAAACAAGTTCACGCGCGCCTTGCTCAAGCCCATTTTGGATACCTCGCACGAGCTGGCAAGCCCCAGCCCGCAAAAATCTCGCTGGGCGCATGATATTGAGTGTCCCGAAATGACGGTGGAGCAGATCCACGAGATCATTGAGGCTTTTGCAAAGACCGCAAAGCTTTGCAAGGAGGCAGGTGTTGACGGTGTTGAGGTTCACGCCGTTCACGAGGGCTATCTTCTTGACCAATTTGCCATTGAATTTTTCAACAAGCGCACCGATGAGTACGGCGGAAGCTTTGAAAATCGCTATCGCTTTGCCGCTGAGGTGGTCAAGGCGATCAAGGAGGCGTGCGGCAAGGACTATCCTGTGTCTCTCCGTTACTCGGTAGAGTCCAAGATGAAGGGCTTTTGCGAGGGTGCAATGCCGGGCGAGGACTACGTTGAGGTTGGACGTAATATGGAGGAATCCGAGCGTGCGGCAAAATATCTGCAGGATGCGGGCTACGATATGCTCAACGCCGATAACGGCACCTATGACTCCTGGTATTGGGCGCATCCACCGATGTATATGCCCGAAAACTGCAACCTTGAGGACGTAGCACACATCAAACAGTTTGTAGATATTCCCGTGGTATGTGCGGGAAGAATGGATGCAGAGGTCGGTGCCAAGGCGGTTGCCGAGGGAAGGATCGACGCGGTTGGTGTAGCCCGTCAGTTCCTTGTGGATCCTGCATGGGTGACCAAGCTGATCGAGGACAGACTTGAGGACATCAAGCCTTGTATCTGCTGTCATAGCGGATGCTTTAATTTCTCGTCCTCCAAGGGACACGCCAACACGCAGGATCTGACCGATACGATGGGTCTTGCGCGGTGCGCACTCAATCCCGAAACGATGCAATCCAAAAAATACCGTGTCGAGCCTGCCAAAAAGCAAAAGAAGATCGCCATTATCGGTGGCGGTATCGGCGGCATGGAGGCGGCGATCCTTTGTGCCAAGAGAGGGCACAAGGTAACGCTTTACGAAAAGACCGACAAGCTGGGCGGTGTCTTTATTGCGGCATCGGCACCCTCCTTTAAGGAAAAGGATCGTGCATTGATCACTTGGTATATCCGCGAGCTTTCCAAGCAGCCGATCGAGGTAAAGCTGAATACCGAGGTCAAGGACGTCAAGGCTTTGGATGCCGACGAGATCATCGTCGCAACGGGAGCTGTTGCAAAGAGGATTCCCGTCAAGGGGGCAGAGTCTGCCGTGGAGGCGGTGGATTATCTGCTTGGAAACAAGACTGTGGGCGAGAACGTGGTTGTTATCGGCGGCGGTCTGACGGGCTGTGAGATCGCATACGATCTATTTCTCAAGGGCAAAAAGCCCGTGATCGTGGAGATGCAGGACGACCTGATCACCACCAAGGGCATCTGCCTTGCCAACACCAGCTATCTGCGCGATTTCTTTAAGACCAACAAGGTTCCCGTTTATCTGGAGACCGGGCTCTCCGAGATCAACGACGGCAGCGTTACCTTAAAGGATCGGGATGGAAAGATCTTTACGGTCAATGCAGATTCGGTCATTCTTTCTGTTGGCTACAATCCCGCCCCCGTTGCTCCTAAGGGAGGGCATATTCATGTGATCGGAGACGCCGCAAGGGTTGGAAATCTCCGCACGGTCATCTGGGGCGCGTGGGATGTAGCAATGAAGCTCTGATGAGATTCATTGCGGTGATATTCGTCCTTCGGACGAGTGATATTGCGCCTTCGGCGCAGTGATATATTTGCCGTTGGCAAATGTTTAGGTGGATTTTCTCCGCGAAAGCGAAGAAAATCAAATTCAATTGATTAAGAAAGGTATTTGATATGATACTTACAAAAGAGCAGCAGGCGATCCTTGACGGTGAAAAGGGCGAAACGCTTGCCAAGGTCATGAAAACGCTCGTGATGTACGGTGATGCCTTTGAGGCAGAAAAGCTGGTTCCCATCACATCCAAGTATAACCATCTCGTTACCTCCTTCGGACTCAAGGTCATGTCTCCCGTTTACGACCTGATGCAGCAGCTTTTGGATGCAGGCGTCACCTCGGGACAAAAATTTTCGGTGGATCCGCGTCCGCTGGATAAAAACGTTCCCGAAAACCTTTTGCAAAATCTGGTGTTCAACAAGTTTATGTACACCAAGCAGAGCTTTTACGAGGATCAGCTTGAAAAGCTTGGTCTGATGGATCAAAACGCCTTTACCTGCACCTGCTACATGGACGAGGTAGGCAACCGTCCCCAAAAGGGCGACGTGCTTTCTTGGGCGGAGTCGAGTGCCGTGGTCTACGCAAACTCGGTGCTTGGCGCAAGATGCAACCGCAATTCGGGCATCATTGATATTATGGGCTCAATCGTGGGATACGTTCCTTATTTCGGACTTCTCACCGACGAGGGCAGAAAAGCCACTTGGGTGGTCAAGGTGCAAACCACCAAAAAGCCCGAGGCACAGCTGCTTGGCTCTGCCATTGGAATGAAGGTGATGGAGGACGTTCCTTACGTGATAGGACTTGACCGATGGATCGGCGACGAACTGAATGATTCCGCTTGTGCATATCTCAAGGATTTTGGCGCGGCAACCGCCTCCAACGGTGCGGTCGGTCTTTACCACATCGCCAATCTGACACCCGAGGCGGTAGAGCTTGGGGAGTCCCTGATCGCAGAGGGCGCGCGGGAATATATCATTGATGACGCCGAGCTGGAAAGAGTGCAAAACAACTATCCCGTGATCTGGAAAGATCCCAACGCATCTCCCAAGCTCTGCTTTGTGGGATGCCCGCATCTGTCGCTGGAGCAGCTTAAAACTTGGACGGAAAATATCGAAGCCGAGTTGAAAAAGAACGGGAAGAAGCAGGTGACCGTCAAAACGGTATTCACCGCCGCACCCGCAGTGCTTGCCGCTTTTGAAAAGACCGAATACGCGGCAAGGCTCAAGGCAACGGGCGTGATCACGTCTTACATCTGTCCCTTGATGTATATGAACAATCCGCTTTGTAAAAAGATGCCCGTCATTACCTCGTCCAACAAGCTCCGCACCTACACAAGCGCGAGATATTACACCGATGCACAAATTCTCAAAACCATTACGGGAGGTAAGGATCAATGAAACAGTTCAAAGGAAGAGTCGTTACTCCCGGCGAGGTAACTGCCGAGGCAGTGGTAACAAAAGAGGGGTTTAATACGCTTGCCTCGCTGCAAATGGCGTTGCAGTTTGGAGATAAGGAGGTCAAGTGCGGAGACCAGAGCAACAAGGAGCTTTACGGAAAGTCGTTGCTCGGTAAGGCACTCTGCCTGCCGCAGACCATCGGTTCCACTACAGGCGGTCTTGTGCTTTACTGCGCCTGCTCTATGAAGAAAAATCCCGCTTGTATGCTGTTTGCCAATCATATTGATTCGCTGGCGGCTGCAGGAGCAGTGCTTGCCGACGTATGGGTGGACGGTGTCACCATGCCTGTGGTAGATTCCCTCGGAGAGGAATTTTTGAATTACGTCAAGGACGGAATGACCGTTACCGTAAAGGCAGACGGAACCGTTGAGGTGGAGTGATCCCTGCCGAATGTATTACGGTTCATCGCAGATCATTTCCTTGACCAAATAAAAAAGAGAACGAAAGCAAAAAAATTCTTGCTTAGCAGCCTTCTCATAAGGATGTTTTGGTTCTCCGTAGGGGCGATCATTGATCGCCCGCAAACAACCGCAAATCAAAAAACGGGCGACCAATGGTCGCCCCTACAAACGAATTTCGGCAGAGATGTTGTTTTTTCTGCCGATTTGTGTTATAATGAGGCTATCGAAAAGCCTTCCTCCGGGAGGAAGGTGGCACGCGAAGCGTGACGGAAGGAGCCTGCGTGACTTTAGGTTTGAACTAACTTCATTGT
>JAGANE010000043.1 GCA_017624395.1 Clostridia bacterium | reverse complement strand
TTGGCGTGGCACAAAAGGAAAAGCTGAAGCAGATCTCGGACGGAGTTGACGTTCTCTCTCTTTCGGCAACCCCTATTCCCCGCACGCTGAATATGGCAATGGGCGGCATCCGAGATATTTCGATCCTTGACGATGCGCCCAACGACCGTCTCCCCGTTCAGACCTACGTGCTGGAAAACGACGATTTGATCGTGGAGGAGGCGATCCGACGTGAGCTGCGGCGCGGTGGACAGATCTTTTATCTGCACAATACGGTTGAGACCATCAATACCGTGGTGGCTAAGCTTTCGGCGGCGATCCCCGAGGCTCGCATCACTGTGGCACACGGAAAAATGGACAAGGAGGAGCTGGAGAAGATTTGGGAGAGAATGCTGGCAGGGGAAATCGACATTCTCGTTTGCACCACCATCATCGAAACCGGTGTGGACATTCCCAACGCCAATACGCTCATCGTTTCCAATGCTCACAAGCTTGGACTGTCGCAATTGCATCAGATCCGCGGACGCATCGGTCGCTCCTCGCGCCGTGCCTATGCCTATTTCACCTATCCCCCCTTCCGTGCGATCCCCGAAATTGCACAAAAAAGGCTGGAGGCGATCCGTGAATACGCAGAATTCGGTGCGGGCTTTAAGATCGCTTTGCGCGATATGGAGATCCGCGGTGCAGGAAACATTCTCGGTGCCGAGCAGCACGGACACCTTGATGCCATTGGCTACGATCTGTATATCAAGCTGCTCAATCAAGCGGTTTTGGAGGAAAAGGGTGAGGACACCGAGCCCGAGACCGATTGTACCGTCTCGCTGAGCTTTGATGCTTATCTCCCCGAAAAATACGTGCCCTTCCCCGCACAGCGTATGGCGCTTTACAAAAAGATCGCGCTGATCGCCACCGAGGAGGATCTTTCGGACGTAACCGACGAATTGGTTGACCGCTTTGGCGAGCCGCCGCTTGCTACACAGAACCTATTGCGCATTGCCCTGATCCACACGCTTGCGGTCAAGTGTCACATGACGGCGATCCGTCAAGACGGCGCGGAGATCCATATCCACCCGCAAAAATTTGACATTGACGTCTGGTCCGAGCTTTCCGCCGCGTTTGGCAGGCTCCGCGTGATCATGTCGGGCGAGCCGCATGTCTGTCTGCGTTTGCAAAAGGGAGACGATGCCCTGATGCTTATTCACAAATTGTTTGAAAAATATATTGAAATTCGCAACGAAAAGGCATAGACAAATCCATGTTTTTCAGGTATAATAAAAAGGATCCTTCCCAAAAACACCGAAAGGAACAACACCAATGAAAAAAACACTGTTACGACTTACCGCACTTCTTACGGCATGCCTGCTTCTTCTCCTCACCGCCACCGCCTGCGCAAGTCAAGGAAAAGCACTTTTGACGCTGGAAAAGGACGGTATCAAGGTTTCGCTTTCCGTCAATCTCTATCAGCTCATGCTCTCACGCGCCAAGGGCAATCTGGTTGCCAACGGCATTACCGCCAATGGCATCACTGCCGATCAGGATGCGTTTTGGAATTACTCTGCCAAATTTGACGGAGAAAATATACAAACGCAGGACGAATATTACCTTGCAAGCGTACTCAACACCTGCCGCAACTATCTGGTAGTGCTGTATCTCTTTGAAAAGGAGGGCTTGACGCTTTCCTCCGCCGCAGAGGAGGAGATTGAGGATCGCCTGGAGGAACTGATCCTCACCGACGGAGAAGGCTCCAAAACCAAGCTCAACGCCCTGCTCTCCACCTATGGCGTCAATTACAACATGATCAAGGAGGCATATTTGCTGGAAGCCAAGGCGGATGCGGTTCGCACGCATCTGTTTGGAACCAATGCTTCCCTTGTGGATAAGCAGATCAAGGATGAATACCTGAATGAAAATTATGTTCATTTCCGTCAGATCTTTCTTGCCAATTACGATTACGTTTACGAAACCGACGAATTTGTTGACGTGATCCTTTATCAAACCGAAACGGGCAAAACCAACCGTGTCTACTATGATACCGAAAACGGAGTTGCAGGTAAAAATGCGGACGGCACCTCTATTCTTGATGACAACGGCGACGTCGTTTATTTTATCAAGGACTCCAACCAAACCGAAATCGCATATAATCCCAAGGGAGAGCCAAACCGTCTTTTGACCGCTGACGGAAAAAGCTATCAGACCAAAAAAATGACGGTAGAGGAATTGGAGGCACTGACCAAGAGAGCCGAGGAGCTGTGCGCTTCCCTGCAAGGAGCAAGCTCAGCAAAATTTGAGGAAGCCATTGCCAAGGAAAGCACCGACACCGTTGAAGAAAGCGAATATGACGACGGCTACTATCTGCAAAAGAATTACGATTACAGCGCAATGGGCAATGACTATGCACATTTGGAAACCGTTGTGGAAAAGCTGAACACCATGCAGGTGGGTGACGTTGCTTTGGTAGCGGCTCCCACGGGCTATAACATCATTATGAAATATGCCCACACCGATGCCGCCTACGAAAAAGAACAAAACGAAAGCTGGGCATCCACCTTTTATGCGGATCTGGTAGAGGAGCTGTTCCTTGACAGATGCCAAGCACTCTATGACAACATCGTTCTGAACACCGAGCTGCTTGCCACCGTTCCCAGCATGAAGGAGATCGTACCGAATTATTATTATTGATTTTTTGTATAAAACTGTTTTGTACTATTGACAGCGTGGCATAATTGTGCTATAATAATGACACAACAAAAAACAAAAGGAGGATTTCATATGCCAAGAATTATTCCAATCCGTGATTTACGTGATACCACCAAATTATCTGAAATGTGTAATTCTTCTCCCGATCCTATATTTGTTACTAAAAACGGATATGGCGATATGGTCGTTATGAGCATGGCTACCTATGAGCAGCAGCTTGCAAAGCTTGAAATGTATATGAAAATCATGGAAGGTAAAGCACAGGCAGACAAGGGAGAGTTGATCGACGGTGTCTCGGCAATGGCAAATTTGAAAAATAAATATGCAAAATAAATATCAGTTCAAGTTTACAAGGCTTGCCCTTTTGGATATTGACGAAGTAATGTCTTATATTTCTTTCAACCTTGCAAATCCACAAGCTGCCAAAAGCTTGTAT